>CAJTLR010000104.1 GCA_910577185.1 uncultured Acetatifactor sp. | reverse complement strand
CTTTAACAATACCATTGTTACGCTGACGGATACGGAAGGAAACGCCTTAAGCTGGGCAAGTGCCGGTGGTCTGGGATTTAGAGGTTCAAGGAAATCTACTCCGTATGCGGCTCAGATGGCTGCAGAGACAGCTACAAAGGCTGCTCTTATACATGGACTGAAGTCCGTGGAAGTATTTGTGAAAGGACCCGGTTCGGGACGTGAGGCTGCCATCAGGGCACTCTCTGCCTGCGGCCTTGAGGTAGTAAGTATCCGGGACGTGACTCCCGTTCCCCACAATGGATGCCGTCCGCCCAAGAGACGCCGTGTATAATCGTACCGGGAAAATCAAATACCCCATTGCAGGCAGCCGCTTGGCTTGCTACTCGTGGGAATAAATAAAATTTGCTGGAGGAAGGTGCTTGTGACGGCACTGTAAACAGACAGGAAAGAAGAGGAAAAGGTAAAATGGCAGTAAATCGTGTACCCGTGTTAAAGAGATGCAGGGCTTTGGGACTGGAGCCCTCCTATCTGGGATATGATAAGAAATCCAAGAGACAGAACGCAAGGGCAGGCAAGAAAATCAGCGAGTATGGCCTGCAGCTGCGCGAGAAACAGAAGGCAAAATTTATTTACGGCGTTCTGGAGAAGCCCTTCCGCAATTATTACAAGAAGGCTGACAGAATGAAGGGAATGACCGGTGAAAACCTGATGATTATGCTGGAGCGCAGGCTTGACAACGTAATTTTCAGGATGGGTTTTGCCAGAACCAGAAGAGAGGCAAGACAGGTTGTAGGCCACAAGCATGTTCTGGTAAACGGCAGGAAAGTCAATATTCCTTCTTATCTGATCAAGGCCGGTGATGTGATTGAGATCACGGAAAACGCAAAGTCCCTGCAGAGATACAAGGATATTGTGGAAGTAACCGGAGGCAGACTGGTGCCTGAATGGATGGATGTGGATATTGAGGGATTGAAGGGAAGCATTAAGAACCTTCCCACCAGAGAGATGATTGATGTACCTGTAGATGAAATGCTTATTGTCGAGTTGTACTCCAAGTAAGCCCTGCTGGCCTCTGAGGTCATACATTTTCCCGAATGGGCAGATGTATGGCTTCGGAGTGCTTGTGTCTTAATACAACGGAAAACAGTATTGGTTTTCTGTTGTAATGCATTACATGAAAAAGGAGGGTATTCGAGTGTTTGAATTTGAAAGACCTAATATTGAGGTTGCCGAAATTTCAGAAGACAAGAAGTATGGCAAGTTTGTAGTAGAACCTTTGGAAAGAGGTTATGGAATCACTCTCGGCAATTCCCTGAGAAGAATTATGCTTTCCTCCCTGCCCGGAGCGGCGGTAAGCCAGATCAAGGTGGAGGGAGTCCTGCATGAGTTCAGCGCCGTACCCGGCATAAAGGAAGATGTGACAGAGATTATCATGAACCTTAAGAGCCTTGCCATCAGGAATAACAGCGAGACCAATGAGGCTAAGACTGCATATGTTGAATACGAAGGCGAAGGTATCGTACATGCTTCTGATATTCAGGTGGATCAAGATATCGAAATTCTGAACCCGGATCTGGTGATTGCCACGCTCAGCGGCAAAGATGCCAAGCTTTACATTGAGCTAACCATCACCAAAGGCCGCGGTTATGTCAGTGCCGAGAAGAACAAACACGAGGATTTACCGATTGGTGTGATTGCAATTGACTCTATTTACACACCGGTTGAAAGAGTAAATGTGACAGTGGAGAATACCCGCGTGGGTCAGATTACAGATTATGATAAGCTGACACTCGATGTTTATACGAACGGAACCCTGGTTCCGGACGAGGCTGTGAGTCTTGCCGCAAAAGTATTAAGTGAGCATTTGAGTCTTTTTATTGATTTGTCCGAAAACGCCAAGACTGCAGAAGTCATGGTGGAAAAAGAGGACGACGAGAGAGAGAAGGTTCTTGAGATGAGTATCGATGAACTGGAGCTTTCCGTCCGTTCCTTTAACTGTCTGAAGAGGGCAGGCATCAATACGGTGGAAGAGTTGTGCAACCGGACTTCCGAGGATATGATGAAAGTCCGTAATCTTGGCCGCAAGTCACTGGAAGAAGTGCTGGCCAAGCTGAAAGAACTGGGGCTTCAGCTGAATCCCAGTGAAGAGTGAGATCCTCCCGGGCCTGGGATGCATTCCGGGTCAGATAAGATTCACTCTGTGGAACGTTTTGAAAAAGGATATTCCGTGGGTGATAAATCCAAAGAGTTCACCCATGGTTCATCTCTCATATAGGCTGTGAAATCAGCCGGCATTCGGTAAGTAAGTCCAAAGAGCGTGGCCGGATGTACCATGAAAGGAGAAAGGAAAAGGAATCATGGCAAAGTACAGAAAATTAGGCAAAACATCTTCTCAGAGAAAGGCACTTTTGAGAAACCAGGTGACAGCGCTGCTGCATCACGGAAAAATCGTCACAACAGAGGCCAGGGCCAAGGAAGTCAGAAAGATTGCCGAAGGCCTGATTGCAATGGCGATTAAGGAGAAGGATAATTTCGAGACCGTGAAAGTTACCGCGAAAGTTCCCGTAAAGGACAAGGACGGGAAACGTGTGAAAGAAGTGGTAGATGGCAAGAGAGTTACCCAGTTTGAGATGGTGGAGAAGGAAATCAAGAAGGATCTGCCCAGCAGGCTTCACGCAAGGCGTCAGATTCTCAGAGTCTTGTATCCTGTTGTGGAAGTTCCCAAGGAAGCAGCCGGAAGAAAGAGAAACACCAGGGAAGTTGACCTGGTGGCAAAGATGTTTGACGAATATGGGACAAAGTATGCCGACCGTAAGGGCGGCTACACCAGAATTATCAAGATTGGTCCCCGTAAGGGCGACGCAGCGATGCAGGTCATTCTGGAATTAGTATAATTGCAGCAATCAGGAGCCAATGTGTAAAGCATTGGTTCCTTTTTTACGCGGGGTGTAAGGCACAGAAGGGGATATGGAAAGGATCCGCTTTGTCATATGCGCCCTGCAGGGCGGGTAGCCCCAGCCAATGAAAGGTGGGTGGTGGGAATGAAACTGTTCCAATATGAAAGAGAAGACATTAAAAAAACACTGAATATGGCCTGGCCGGCGATTCTGGAATCTTTTTTTGCCGCATTTGCGGGCCTGGTGGACTCCCTGATGGTCAGTTCCCTGGGATATCATGCCGTGGCGGCCGTGGGACTGACCACACAGCCCAAATTCATGGGGCTTTCCCTTTTTATTGCCGCCAATGTGTCCATATCGGCCCTTGTGGCCAGACGGAACGGGGAGGGGAAAAGGGAGGAGGCAAACAGGATCTTTTCCACTTTTCTGGTATTTATCGTGACCATGGCCGTGCTTCTGAGCGTTCTGCTGGTATTGTTTGCGGATCCCATTATCCGTCTCTGCGGATCGGAGGAAATGACTCATGACAGCGCCGTACTGTATTTTAAGATTATCATGGGAGGAATGATTTTTAACTGTGTCCAGCTGGGGGTCAATTCCGCACAGCGGGGAGCGGGGAATACCCGGATTACCATGCGTACCAATCTGGTGTCCAACACGGTGAATATTGTTTTTAATTATCTGCTGATTCAGGGGAATCTGGGATTTCCGGCCCTGGGCATCCGGGGAGCCGCCCTGGCCACGGTTCTGGGGACTGTGGTTTCCAGTGTGATGAGTGTGATGTCTGTGTGGAAAAGTGATACTTTTATCAGTATTCCGTACATATTAAAAGAGAAGATAAAGCCTGCCCTGGAGGCCCTGAAGAATATCATCAAAGTGGGTTACAGTGTGTTCGCGGAACAGCTGCTGATGCGGGTAGGTTTTATGATGACTGCCATCATGGCTGCGGACCAGGGAACTTCTGCCATGGCGGCCCATCAGGTGGGCATGAATATTATGGGACTGTCATTTTCTTTCGGGGATGGGCTGCAGGCCACGGCGGTTGCGCTGATCGGATACAGCCTGGGCGCAAAACAGCCGCAGAAAGCCAGGGATTATGGGCGTACCTGCCGGATGATAGGAGGGCTGATCTCCATTGTGCTGGCCTTTGTATATTTCTTTGGGGCCGGGCTTCTGATGAGGATGTTTTTTGCGGAAGAAGAGATTGTATCCATTGGAGTCAGCATCATGCATGTGATTATATTCGTGGTGATTCTGCAGATTGCCCAGGTTATTTACATGGGCTGTCTGAGAGGGGCAGGAGATACCTTGTACACGGCCGCCGCTTCCACCATCAGCGTCACCATTATGAGAACTTTGGGATCCTTGTTCTTCGGCTATGTGCTGCAGATGGGGATTGTGGGAATCTGGCTGGGGGTCGTGGCAGACCAGCTGTCCCGTTTTCTTTTCGCCAGCATACGGTTCCGGAAAGGAAAATGGACGGAGATCAAAATTTGAGGAAAAAAGGAAAAACAAGGGCCGCAGCCGTTCAGGAGTCTGTCTGAACGGCTGCGGCTTTCTGGAAATGCTGGTAATCTTTTACACTGTTCCAGTTGCCGCCCCAGGTAAAGCCGTGCTGGAGAAATAACTTATAGCAGAGATCGTCTTCGTTAATCTTATAGGGAAAGCTGGAAGAACGGTCGGCATAAGCCTGGGCAGAGGCGGGAGATACTTTCTGGGAGCCATCTTTTTCATAGGTAATGTAGGGATTATAAAAAGGATTGACGTCAACGGCGAGGCCCAGTGCATGTTTGGACAGATGACTGCTTCCTTCCACCAGGCGGTAATTAAAGCAGGAAGTATTATTGTCTGCCATGGAGGCATTGTCATCGCCATCATATTCGTCGATGAGCAGTACTTTTTCCAGCTGATATTCATTGCGGTACAGCTCATAAAATATTTCCACCAGATCCTGGGCAATCAGCTCATTGCAGACCAGTTCCCCTTCTACAGGATTTCCCTCAAAATCATAGTGCAGAATGTGCACATAGCGCAGTTCCTGAAAGGTGATTTCCGGCTGGAAACCGCCTTCTCCGCTGTGGTCGGAGGGATAGGAAATCCCGGTCATGTAACGCCGCAGGTTATCGGAGAGGGGTTCATAGTAGAAACCCTCTTCCAGCAGGACGCGTTCTTCCAGGAAGGTATCACCGTTTAAAGAGGCGCCCGTGAGCCTGGAGACGGTTTCCTGGTTCTCCCGGGAAGGAGAGGACTCTTCCCGGGGAGGTTCCGTGGAAGAAGGCATCCCGGTTCCGGCCGGAGAGTCCGGGGAGGGCATGGGGGTTTCTTCCCGGAGCCCGGGGGAGGAAGTCCCTTCCTGGGGAAAGCGGGTGGCAGAGGGGGACTCCTGATCCTTGGAGGATTCATGGGCCTGTGTTTTTCCGTTTTGTTCGGCGTACTCTGCCAGGCTTAGGGAGTTTCTTCCCATAAATCGGCTCAGGCCTCCGGCTATAACCACGATGGCTGCCAGAATGACAACCATTTTGATGATTTTCATTTTATCCATGTGGATTCCTCTTTCCTTTCAATTGTTGCCCACAGACGGCACCTGGAGCGTGTGCCCAATTGTCTGCCGAGGGTACTTGTCTAGGATAACACAGAGGTGTTTTTTTGTAAATCGGATTTCTTCTGCCGGCCATATATTGCTTTCGGGTATTTTTCAAAAGGAGCCGGGGGTGGAAGGGATGTGCCGGGGAAGAAAATGAAAAAGTTACTTGACATAATATCATCAATGACTTACTATGTACTTAGCAATACTAAGTATATAAAATGGTTATGGAACGAAAGTGGTTTTCCTGAAAAATGTGATGCTGAAAAGAAAAGGCGGTAGGAGATTGAAGCAAAAGTATGAGCAGCAGATGAAAAAGGGAGTTCTGGAGATGCTGGTACTCCGGCTTCTCACGGAAAAGGAAAAGTACGGTTATCAGCTGATCTGTGAACTGAAGGAGAAAAGTGACGGCATGTTTCATCTCAGGGAAGGAACTTTGTATCCTCTTCTTTACCGTATGGAAGATGACGGCCTGGTGATAAGCAGATGGAGTGAGCCGAAGGGGAAAGAGGTTTCCAAGAAATATTACCGGTTGTCAAAAGAGGGGGAGGAGACGCTGGGGGGCCTGAAGGAACTGTGGAATATATTTTCGGGAACCGTGGATGGGATCCTGAAGTGAGGCCGTTGGAGGGCTGTGGACCGGGTCCGGAGAGTGAAGGAAGGTTGATTGGGAAATGCCCCGGGCGGGTGGATAGGAACCGTAAAGCAGGTGTGGAACGGGATATTGCAGGAGGTGCTGGATATGACAGAGGGAAGATTATGGGGATTTGCGCTGTGGATGGCTGGAGGCGGCTTGTTTTTTGTGCTGGGCCTGGCGGCGTTTGTTTCAAAAAAGGCGGTAGGGTTCTGGGCCAATATAAAAACGGTCCCCATGAAAGACAAAAAGGGATATAACCGTGCAGTGGGGAAATTATGGATTGTATACGGCATCGTATTCATGCTTCTGGGAATTCCCCTTCTTTGGGAACATAATTCCATGTGGATTATCATTTCGGTTTTGGGGGTTCTGGCAGAGAGCATAGCTGCCATGGCAGTGTATCTGCTGGCGATACAGAGTAAGTATGAAAAGGAAGAAGGCAACTGAAACCGGACAGAATACCGGAGGCGTGGAAAGGGCCAGAACCAAAGCGGAAGGGATGAGAAGATGACGAAGCAGGAATATATCAGACAGGTGACAAAGCAGCTGCAGTGCGCCAGGGCACGGAAAAAGGAGATTCAGAGACAGCTGGATTCCCATATCGAGATTGCATTGAGCGAAGGGCGGCAGCTGGAGGAGATTCTGGCAGAAATGGGAGATCCGCAGGCACTTGCCCGGGAGTTTAACGAAAATATGGAGGAGAGCGGGAAAAAGAGGGCTGCCAGAGGAAAGATCCTTCCTTTGGCGGCGGGAATTGTGTTGCTTGCGGCGGCCCTGGCGGGAGGCTGGCTTTACTGGGCTATGCCCAAAGGGAGGGATATCCATAGCAGTAAAATATTTGACGCCGGGCAGGTACAGTCGGCGGCGGAGGAGATGATCCTGCTTTTCAGCCAGGAAGACTATGATTCCCTGGAGAACTATATGTCGGAAGAACTGCGGGAAGTACTGGAAAAGACGCCCCTGGAGACCCTGCGGCCGGTGGTGGGTGATGACTGGGGGAGTT
The DNA here is from genome assembly GCA_910577185.1 of uncultured Acetatifactor sp. Taxonomy (GTDB): domain Bacteria; phylum Bacillota; class Clostridia; order Lachnospirales; family Lachnospiraceae; genus Acetatifactor. The sequence goes on along the minus strand of CAJTLR010000104.1, from coordinate 1,935 downwards.
TTTGCAATTTTGGCAATATTTATATGGCAGAGATTTCGCAGAAGGGAAAATCCTATGCCGTCGTACAGATGAACGCGTCTTATGACAATGTCAGTGTGGGATTTACCCTCACATTCGGTGAGGGGATGCAGCTTGTGGGTTTTTATTTCAAATAAAGCCGCTCTCACTGACTGATCTGGCCGGTACTGTTTTTCCGGGAGGTGCACATGGATAAGGCATTTGGAAAATACAGGTTTTGAGAAGGTGAGAGTGGCTGAAAAGCAGACCGAAAAGACGAAACTGTAAGTCCTTGTATGGGAAAGGACGAAAATAGGGTGGGGACTCTGGGGCAGAATCATATGTACGGCAGAGTGCGTCCTGATGATTCTGCCCATGGTTCCCACCCAGAGGGCATGAAAGAAAAGCGTTTAGAGGAACAGCTTTTTTGTCATATCCATTCTGTCCGCGATTTTGACGCCGAAAGGACAGCGGCTTTCACAGCTTCGGCAGCCGATGCAGGCATCCGCACTGGCAGACAGCTGGCTGTAATGGGCTTTCAGGCTGTCCGGCACTTTATCCTGCATCACTGCCAGGTCATAGAACTTATTCACCATGGCAATGTCAATGCCTGCAGGACAGGGGGCGCAGTGGCCGCAATAAGTGCATTGTCCGTAATAGCCGTGGCGCGGCGCTTTTGCCAGAATGCCGGCATAATTTTTTTCTTCCATGGAGGCGGTTTCGTAAGCAACCGCCGCATCCACATGCTCGGGGGTGTCGAAGCCCACCATGATGCTGGCCACAGCCGGTCTTGTGAGCGCGTAGTGGATGCACTGTACAGGAGTCAGGGCCACGCCGAAGGGCGATCTTTCCGGGGAAAACAGGCGTCCGCCCGCATAGCCCTTCATGACGGTGATGCCAACCTGGTTCTGTTCACAAAGCTTGTAAAGTTCTGCCCGTTCCGGGGCAATTCCCCCCAGTTTTTCATCATAGTTGTCCGCAAAATAATCATCAAGGTTTTCGGTGGCAGGAAGCATGTCAAAGGCCGGATTGGCACTGAAAAGAATCATCTCGATGACATCGCTTTGGGCGGCCAGTTTTCCCACGGCCGGATTATGGGTGCTGAGACCGATGTGGCGAATGCGGCCCTGGGCTTTTAATTCTCTTACATACCGGAAAAATTCCCCATCCATGATTCTGTGAAATTCAGCGGGTTCGTCCACGAAATGAATCATACCCAGGTCTATGTAGTCTGTCCGGAGCCTGTCAAGCAGATCCTGAAAAGCCGCTTTTACCTGGGGAAGTTCCCTGGTGCGGACATACTGGCCATTCTGCCAGGTGGAGCCGATATGTCCCTGTATGAACCATTTTTCACGTCTTCCGGCAAGGGCCTTTCCGATATTGGAACGCACATTTGGCTCCGACATCCAGCAGTCCAGAATATTAATTCCCTGTTCTTCGCATCGGCGCACCACCTGGCAGACTTCCTCCGTGTTGTGGCGTTCCAGCCATTCTCCGCCGAGGCCGATCTCGCTGACTGCAAGCCCGGTTTTTCCTAATTTCCGATATCGCATAGTCTTTTCCTCCTATTTGGCTGGCGGCTGACATGAAAGAGCGCGAAGCCCTCTTTGCTTACAGCAGCCATATTTCACTGATCAGAGTCATTATAACATGCCCGGGAAGAATAAGTCCATATTCGTTTTGCAGGCAGAGCCACGGAACTGATACACTGATAATAATTCACATGGACTGCAGAATGGTTATGTGTCCTTTACAGATTGTTTTTTCTGTTATATTCTGTTATAGTATTTTTAATGCATCAAAATGAAAATTATCTCTTATTTCGGAATTGTGTACCCGTCGGAAAATGACAGATCATGATTTCATAATCTGACTAAGCTGGAAATAACTTCTCGGAATCTCAATGAATGTGATTCTAACTGAAAATTGACAACTGAA
>CAJTLR010000103.1 GCA_910577185.1 uncultured Acetatifactor sp. | reverse complement strand
ATATGGAAGATACTCATAGTAAGAATCGGTAGAAATCAATTTGCCATTTATGTTTAGGCGTTTTTCAAAAGAAAGAACCAAATGTGATGATAGGCTGGTGCGGATTAGACGGAGAAGCCGAAATAGGAAAAACAGTTCTTTTTTATATGATTGATGAAAAATACCGAAATCAAGGTTATGCTACGCAATGTGCCATGGAATTGATAAGTTATGCGTTTGAGGAGATGGAATATGACATAATCTATGGAGGATGTGCAAAGAGCAATGTAGAATCATATAGAGTAATGCAAAAGGTAGGAATGGTTCAAAATTCCTTTTATGAAAATGGGGATTATATTTTTTCGATTGATAGAGAAGCATTTGCAAATTCCAAAAGATAAACGGGGTGTGGGCACCTAAGCCTGCTGTGACTGCAAAGCCGCGTCAATAATCTTGTCATTCAAAATAGAATAAATTCCTTAAAATCGTTGCGTGAGAATCCCATGACTGTGTTATACTCAAATTGCTTCGAAGCAATACTGACAAGAGGTGAACGAACTATATGAACCACTATATTCTGATCTGGTCTGTGTGCACCTTTGTGGAAAGCCGTGTGCGGGAGGAAATCTTCATGGAAGAACTTGTGCGCCAGACCGGCTTTTCCTTGGCGCATATCCGGGATGTGTTCCGAAAATGCACCGGAAAGCCGTTGTCCCGATATGTGCAGGAGCGCAGGATTGCCAATGCCGCCCAAGAGCTTCTGGACACGGACAGAACAATCCTCGATATCGCCGTAAAATACGGATTCTCCGGAAGAACCGTATTCTCCCGGGCTTTCAAGCGGCATACAGGGTATACGCCTTACCAGTTTCGCGCTGAGGCGCCTGTGCTTGCCCGGGTGAGGCTCTGCGCAGGGGTATACGGCGCGGCGCTTCCGAAGAGATGGGATGATGACAATAACAGCGGAACTACAGAGATAGTCTGCTCAAGAAAAGAAAGTTGCGGAAACAAAATGGAAAAGCGGGATAATGCAATCTTATACGGTGTCCCCAAAGTAGCTTATGGTCAGGACGGATGTACCCCCTTTCCCATGTGCATCCATTCCTGCGCAAAGTATCTTGGGCTGTGTACTGACTATACCCGGGCCATGGCCGAAAGCGGGGCAGCTTTTCGGTTTGCATGGAACGCCGCCTGCTGGGACGGCGGCAATGTGGATGCCATCTTCACTTTTGACGATTCCGTAAAGGTGTTCCGCTGCGGCATGCGGGCCATGGAACGGGGGTTTAAGTTCATGGGCCGCACACAGAAGACGAAAAAGGAAGATTTCATGGACTTTATATGCAGGGAGATCGATGCAGGGAACCCGGTCATCGCTCTGGGCATCATCGGCCCGCCGGAGGCCTGCGTTATAACCGGTTATCAGGACGGCGGCAATGTGCTGATGGGCTGGAATGTATTTCAGGAATATCCGGAATACCAGACATGCGTCCGGTTCGGGAAAAACGGCTATTTTATGACCGGGGACTGGTGGGAGAATCCCGACACAACCGCCCTGATCGCCACCGGCACGGAAAGCCTTCCTCCTCTTACTCCCAGGGAAGTGCTCCAAAATGCAGCGGAGGCTCTGGAGGGGCGCATGTGCGGAACCTATGCCAAAGGCATCATGGCCTATGATGCATGGAAGAACGCTTTGCTGTGTGACCGGGACTTTCCGGACGATGCTGTCTTTTCTCTGCTGGTGGAGCGCATGATGTGCCACGGCGACGCCATGGACTGCCTTTCCGATGGGCGATGGCATGGGGCAAAGTATTTGCGCAGACTGGGAGAACAGTACCCTGCAATGGCTCCCGGCCTGAATGCCGCCGCAGGGGAAATGGAGGGGATAGCGGAAATCATCTGGAAAGAGATGATCCCCGTTCTGGGCAGCTGGGAGCGGGGAGAGGTCCAGATGCGCCGGATGGCCAGAGCAGAAAACCGCCGCTTGTTCGCCGGACAGATTGAGCGGATGAAGGCTCATGATGAGCGGGCGTATGGCTATATCTGTGAATTGCTGGATGATAACAGGTAGCCCTCTGCTGTGGCTGCACTGAACCTATGCAGCGTTATGCAGGGGTGGACCGGCATTGTGATGCACACCGTCTGTCCACAATAAGGGATTCGGATCTGATGGCCGCCATGGATCACGGCCGTTGGTTCCATTACTAGAGCGTGTTTGAAAATTCATTCTCGCCATCTGCCGCGGTAACCGCGTCCCCGCATTTGCGGTATCTTTGGCTCAAATTCAGGTTACATAGCCCGCTATGCGCCCTTCATTTGACCTGAATCTCCCACAAATTGTGACGCACATCTGGCAGAAAGCAATTTTCAAACACGCTCTGGCGCAAAAAGACAGGAGATGATGGCGGCTTAAACAGCTTGTGTTTTCCGTTCTGAAACTGCACATTTCCTCTTTAGGTAAACAAATGCGCTTCTGGCATTCTGCAAAGCTGCAGATAATCTGTTCTGTGGCATTTTAATCACCTTTCCTATTTTGGATATATTATAACAGAATTATGTGTAGAATACATACTGTGGATGCTAAAATTTGCCGGTTCCTTTCTTGACGGAAATGCGTTTTGGGATACGCTAACAATAAGTAAATAATAAGTTTATAAAACGAAAGGAAGGCGGGTTCCGTGCTATATAAATATCTGTCAGAAAATTATGAACAGGGTGAACCAATCTTTGCCGGGGATATTTCCATCCCCGGATTATCAGAAGAAAACCTCCGGTATCACTGAAAGCGGCTTACCGATGACGGTATCCTGTGCAGGTTTGAAGCAGGGATATATTACTTTCCCAAAACAGATATTCTTGGGGAGAAGATGGCTTTGACAGCGGATACAGTTGCACTCCATAAATATGTCAGGCGCAGGAGGAAAAGGGCAGGATATACCCTTGCAAACCGTATGTGGCTGTCCTGCAGTTATTGGACTGTCTGAAGGATTTGGAGAAATGCGCAGAGGAGGAGCCGGAGAACTGTGGGCGGACTCTTACGGGATACGTTCGGGAACATTCCCTTACAAAAGCAGCAGTTGACAGGTTCCTTGTAAATTATCTTTTAAAGATATATAAGGCGATTTATGAAACAGGGGTGGATTTTGGGAGAAAAACATTTTCTAATATTGATTATAGTATCTGCCGAAACGGACAAGGGGGTATAAGTCTGACGCCTGCAGAAATAGGCAGATGGTTTTTCTGAGGATATTGTTATTATGTTTATTGAAAAATAGCTTGACTGTAAACCTTGTTGATACCTTATATTTCAAAGAAAATAATAATTTTGTAATCGGAGGATACGACATGACGATAAAAGAGGTTGAGGAACAGACCGGTTTGACACGTTCCAATATACGTTTTTATGAAAAAGAAAAACTTATAGAACCGTCACGAAATGATAAAAACGGATATAGAGATTATTCTGAAAAAGATGTTGATAACATTAAAAAAATTGCTTATTTGCGGACACTGGAAATTTCCATTGAAGATATCCGTAATATCATATCTGGTAAAGTGCCATTGGCAGAAATTATAAAAAAACAAACTACGACAATCCAGACACAAATAGAGGGTTTAAATCAGGCAAAAGTCATGTGTGAAAGAATGCTTGAATCTGGAAATATCAGTTTTGACGAATTACAGATTGAGAAATATGTAGCAGATCTGGAAACTTATTGGAATGATAATAAACCTGTTTTCAACCTGGATTCAGTTAGCTTCTTGTATATTTGGGGCAGCCTAATTACATGGGTAATTATTACATTATTGTGTTTTATGGTCGGAATATTATCATATGCGAAATTGCCATCTGAGATTCCTGTTCAATGGGACAAAGGAATCGTAACTTCGGTTGTAGATAAGAAATTCATTTTTGCATATCCATTAGCCTGTATCTGTATCCGTATTTTGTTAAGACCAGTTATCTATGTGAGATTTTTAATGAACTATGTCCACGGAGAACTGATTACAGAATACTTGTCAAACTATTTATGTTTTATTGCGCTGTCAGTAGAGGTATTTTCTATAATGTTTATATATGGATTGATAAAAAGTGTAGTTGCTGTATTACTTGTAGATACAGTTGCGCTTATTGGGATATTGATTGTCGGAATCACTAAAGTAAGTTTGGGACATAGTCCGGCATTCAAATAATTATATTAAAAAATTTTGTCGCTTCCTGAATCATAAAGGAAAAAAAGAAATTTTAACCGCAATAATACAACTGACATCAAAACTTCCCTCCTTTTTTGTGCTATCCTGATTTTTACAGGGACACAAAAGGCAAAGCATCGGATTTTCTTTTCAATGGAAGAAGAGCGTTCCAATGGAAGGAAAGCATTCTCAGGAAAGGCAGGCTGCCATGTACGAGTGGAATGAGACGACCCAGAGAATAATCGACTGGATTGAAGCGCATATCTGTGACGCTCCCACTTTAATGCAGATATCGGAGCATATCGGATATTCCCCTTTCTACTGTTCGGCACAGTTCCATAGAGTCACGGGGAGAACGATCAAAAGCTATATTGCAGCCAGACAGCTGGCGCTGGCAGCCCTGGCCCTTCGGGACTCGGACGAGCGCATTCTGGACATTGCGGTCAGATACGGCTATTCTTCGCAGGAAGCCCTGACGAGGGCTTTCTCGGCGGCGTTCGGGTGTACACCGGCGTCCTATCGGAGAAAACCGATTCCCATTCCCCTGCCGATCCGTCAGGTTGTCTATCTCCCTGAACACTATCAGGCGATGAAAGGAGAACAAAGCATGAGCAGTATGATTTTAACAGAAGCAAATGTGAAGGTCGAATTTATTCCGGCCCACAAATACATGGGGATCTGGGATGAATCCGCAGCAAATTACGGAGAATTCTGGCAGAGGCATGACTGCGATTCTGTCTGTGGAATCGTAGACAGCATGAACCATGTCAGTGACATTATTGTCACTGGCCACACGGCAGGCTGGAAACGGGTAAACGGTGAGCTCAGATATTTTTACGGCGTCGGAATGCCTGCAGATTACGCAGGTCCTGTTCCGGAGGGGTTCGAGATACGGGATATTCCCGCCAGTTATTATCTGGTATTCTTCCATCCTGCATTCGACTATCTGAAGGACAACGGTGAAGTCATGGGAAAAGTGGAGAAGCTTGCCTGGAATTACGATATTGAAAAGGAGTTCCAGAGCGGGAGGTACATGTGGAATGAGGAGGCATGCCCCTGTTACCAGCGGCATTATCCGGAGGTGCTGGGGTATCAGGTACTTCGTCCCATAAGACGGAAGTCCTGATTCTGAGAAGCCGGTTCCGTTTTGTACGGGGCAGGAAAAAACAGACAGAATACCTTGTGAAGCAAGGCATCAGCAGTAACCTTAATATCAAGGACTCAGCGTAACGCAGACAGAATGAATTTTACGGCCGTCTTTGCCTGGAGAGACGGCCGTCTTCATATGCTCGCCTTTCAGGCATACCTCATTTCTTCGGCTGCCGCCAATGACTGAGCCCTGGCAGCTGGGCTTCGAAATAGGCTCGTGCCTGCTCCGGAGGCCAGTTATCATTTGACATATGCCCAACAAGGAAATCCGTTAATTCTTCAAGACTTGTGTAAACAAATTTTCCATCGACATAGCACCACTTACAGTACTCTTCGTTGAATGAGCCGTCAGTCTCTTTACTGACTGCAGAATCATCCATGGGCATGCCGCAGCACTGACAGATCAGCTTTCGGGGAGAACCTAAAAGGGTATTGATTGAAACGTCGAACAGCTTCGACAGCAGTTTCAGAGTTTCCGTGTTTGGAACGGTTTCGCCGTTTTCCCAACGGGATACTGCCTGACGGGTAACATACATTTTTTCTGCAAGTTCATCTTGAGATAATCCGTTTTTTGTCCGAAGCTCAAGTATGACATCCCTTGTTTCCATATTGTGAACCTCCTGTTAATAAATATGGCCAGGTAAAAAAAGCTTATAGAGATTATGTCATAAATATTATGAAAGTACAAGCAACCCGCTGTTGCTATAAAGTCATTTCATTCCCATAGGAATTCAGATCTTCATCCTCAGAAAGCAGTAAATTGAATCGTGTAAATTTAACGTTCCGCAGCATTTGACAGGAGCGGATAAATCTGTTCCCCGAAGAGAGAAAAAGGAAATAAACAGAGATGAATGAAATAGCATTAAATGAAATACTAAATGATATACTATTTTTATAAAAAACAGATTTCCCACAGAAATAAACTGTAGTATAATGGAGCCAGAAGTTACGTAAACTCCCCGCAAATACAGAACAGCACTGTTTTTCGTATAAAATGGAACGAAATACAGAATACAACAGAAAACAGAATGAAAAAACAGAAAGGATTTATCATTTATGGGCATTCTTGCAGGCTTTATGCTCCCCCACCCGCCGCTGATCATACCGGAAATCGGCAAGGGGGAAGAACAGAAAATTCACAATACCACCCAGGCCTGCCAGCAGGCAGCCAGGGAGATTGCCGCTCTCCGTCCGGACACCATCGTGCTGCTGTCGCCCCATCAGACCATGTATGCGGACTACTTTCACATTTCTCCCGGCAGAAACGCCAGGGGTGATTTCGGGCAGTTCGGCGCAAAGCAGGTATGCCTGGAAGTTTCCTATGATACGGAATTCGTCACATACCTGGGCGGTCTGGCCGGGTCACGCAATCTTCATGCCGGTACACTGGGGGAACGGGAGAAAAAACTGGACCATGGCACCATGGTTCCCTTGTATTTTGTGAATCAATATTATACGGAATATAGTCTGGTGCGTATCGGTTTGTCCGGATTTCCCCTTACCGCTCATTACCGCCTGGGTCAATGCATCCGTGAGGTTTCGGAAATCCTTGGCAGAAAAACCGTTATCATCGCCAGCGGGGACCTGTCCCATCGCCTGAAAGAAGACGGGCCTTACGGATACCGGAAGGAGGGACCGGAATACGATGCCAGAATCATGGACGTTATGGGACGGGGCGCTTTCGGGGAACTTTTGGAATTTCCGGAAGACTTCTGCGAAACCGCCGCGGAATGCGGCCACCGCTCCTTCACCATACTGGCAGGAGCCTTTGACGGAATCAGGCCGGAAGTGCAGCGGCTCTCCTATGAAGGGCCCTTCGGCGTGGGATACGGCGTATGCACCTATCATGCCCGGAAAACGGACGAGTTGCCTTCCAGGGAGGAAAACCGAAATTTCCTGGAGCAGTTTGAGGCCCGGGAGAAAGAGCGGCTCCGCATACAGCAGGAAAAAGAGGACGATTATGTGAAACTTGCCCGGCACACCATTGAGACCTATCTGTGCACCGGAAAGCGGCCTTCCGTGCCGGAGGGGCTGCCGGAAGAACTGTACAGCCGCAGGGCAGGCGCCTTTGTGTCCCTGAAGGAGGACGGAAAGCTCCGGGGCTGCATCGGCACCATCCGGGCCGTGCGGAATTCTCTTGCGGAAGAAATCATCTGCAACGCCGTCAGCGCCTGCTCCGAAGACCCCAGATTCCCTCCCGTGGAACAATGGGAGGCGCAGCGGCTCACCATCAGCGTGGACGTTCTGGGAGATACGGAGCGGATATCCTCCCCAAGGGAACTGGATGTGGAACGATACGGCGTTATCGTGACAAAAGGCAGCCGCCGGGGACTGTTGCTGCCCAACCTGGAAGGTGTGGACACCGTAGAACAGCAAATCGCCATCGCAAAACAGAAAGCAGGCATCAAAGAGCACGAAACCGTGGAGCTGGAGCGGTTTGAGGTAGTGCGGCATTATTAGAAAACCGGGAAACCCACAAGGAAAAAAGAGCTGCAAACGAGAGAAAATCATCAAAAGACAATATCAAAAGAAGAATTCCGCATAGGAAAAAACGACCCCTGAAACGGAAGGAAAGGGACGAAATCTATGAAAACCACTTGTCAGGTATGCATGCACCGCTGTACGCTGTCCCCCGGGCAGACCGGACTCTGCGGAGCCAGAAAAAATGAAAACGGAAAGATTGTATGCTCCAATTATGGCCGGATTACTTCCCTTGCTTTAGACCCCATTGAGAAAAAGCCCCTGAAACACTTCTGCCCGGGAAGCCTGATTTTGTCCGTGGGAAGCTACGGCTGCAACCTGCGCTGCCCTTTCTGCCAGAACCACGAAATTTCCATGGCCAGGGAGGGAGACAAAGAGGACACCCACAGCATGTATGTGCCGCCCGAACGCCTGGCGGATTTGGCGCTGGAGTGGAAGGAACGGGAGCACGCCGGAAACATCGGCATTGCCTACACCTACAACGAACCTCTTGTGGGTTGGGAATATGTCCGCGACACGGCCAGGCTTGTGAAAGAAAACGGTATGGCCAATGTCCTGGTGACCAACGGCACCGCCGCTCCGGAAATTCTGGGGGAACTGCTGCCTCTGATGGATGCCATGAACATTGACCTGAAGGGTTTTCGGGGGGACTATTACCGAATGCTGGGGGGTGATTTAAACACGGTGAAAACTTTCATTGCAAGGGCTGTGACAAGCTGTCATGTGGAACTTACCACCCTTATTGTACCCGGAGAAAACGACAGTCCGGAAGAAATGGAGGAGGAAGCCCGGTGGATTGCGGATCTCAGTCCGGAAATCCCGCTTCATATCACACGATTTTTCCCACAATATCATTTGCTTGACCGTAAACCGACAGAGATCAAAAAGCTGCGCCAACTGGCAGAGGCTGCAGGACGGTATCTGACAAAGGTTCATCTTGGGAATGTGTGATTAACACACAGACTTTGGGATAGTCCCTGGACTGATATTTCCGAAAATGGTCTGCGAGAAAGATTTATAATCAAAAACCTGCCGGATTTTCTTTGAGGTCTGATAACAATACTGGTAGTTCATCACATTTGTTATCGGCACAATGACACTGTTCACGCTATCCGGGTTTCAGTAGCTGTCCACGCCCTCTGCCAAACTGATAAACCGGACGCCCATTTGCACGAAAAGGTTATCAATCAGACTGCCAGCGTCACTGTAATTCCGGGCAAAACGGGAGAGGGCTTTCACCACAACGCAGTTGATTTTCCCGCTCATCACATCGGCCAAAAGCCGCTGGAAACTTTCGTGCTCCGTATCGGTTCCCGTGTGACCGTCAT
>CAJTLR010000102.1 GCA_910577185.1 uncultured Acetatifactor sp. | reverse complement strand
TATTTTCCTCATTGCTCGCGGAAATAAATAAACCACACCCAGGGTAACTTTATCTTTAGTCGGAAGTTGTTTTGTCTCTCTACCCTACGTGTGGTTTGTTATTTTATTATAAAATATATTCAGGATAGTTTTGTCTTTTGTAAAAGTTTTATTTATTCTTCTATCCTGAATATTTTTTTCTGTGAAATTATAATAACACATGCTGCGGTTGATTACAAGTATAATTTCAAGGTTTTTGCCATTTTCGACAGACAAAACCTGACTCTTTTCGACAATTTCACATTTTTCTCCCTATTTTCTTCTCTTGTCGGACATTTTCGGTTTTAGCCTTTATCCGGCACATTCTCCTATATGTTTCCAGGAACCGGACCGTATTTTTTCCTTTTAACCGGCAACACTATGCCTGAAGCCAGCCTCTTTGCCGGGCCAAAATCAGTATCCGGACCAGATGGTGTCTGAAAAAGCATTTTCAGATGCACTCCAGAGCGGCTGGACTTTTCAGTATATTATCACTTCGGGAAATCAAATCAGAAGTCCGCCGGTGCGGACAGAAAGGTTTATTTATGGAAAACAGCAAAGATCATACAAATCTTACCGCGGCTCTGGCCCAGAATACCCTGGACGAAATTCCCCGGCCCAAGTCAGATGCCAGGGAAATCGTAGGCCTGGTAAAACACAGCGGAAGAATTGACGGATACCAGTTATCGGATGGTTCCACCGTCACCAAAGAAGAAGGCGTTCAAATGGCCAAAGCAGGCGATATCAAAGATGTCGGCGTGGCACACCGTGGAGATACGGAATACCTGAAATCCATTCCCGATGGCTCCGACAGCAATAACCTGGGAAACCTGCCCTCTATCTCCGGATAAGGGCAGGTTTCCTGCCTTTTATATTTCGCGGAACTAACTCTGAACTAATTATCCCGGCCGATGGTTTTTAACTCTTTCTTCCGAATCGCAAAACTGTCCTCTCCGGCAAAATAGAACAGCAGGTAAATCAGTACCCATGTAATCATTCCCGGCACAATCGCCATCTCCGTCATTCCGTAGAAAAATACCGCCGTGAAAAAAGCCAGACAAAGCCATTTATAATCTTCCGTACCTTTTACAGCCCTGCGCCAAAAATGAAATAAGCTGTACACCGTCAGTCCCAGGAACAGAATCCCCGCCGGAATTCCGTAGTCATACGCCATTTGAATCAGCATATTATGGGCATGCTGTGTAATATATCCCCCAGCCAAATAAAAATGCTGCTCATCCGCACCATGGCCCCTGAAATTCAAATGTGCCAGATAGCAGGCAAAAATATTTTTCCGCCGGTCAACCGTTCCCCCTACTTCCGTACCCGGAAGTACAAAGGGATTCTCCGGAGTACTGCCCGGATCATCCTCCAATTCTGCCGCCTGCGCCTCAATGCCAAAAGGCAGATGACTCATATCAATGCCAAAAACCTCAAAGATACGCCCGATATTTGTCTCCAGTGCTTCCTGAAAAGTAATATATCTCTCGCTGTCCCATGGGTCAAAAGATCTCACACTGCTGTTTTCCACATATTCCCCCTCAAACCATATGGGATGATGCAGGATGGCCGGAAGATAGCGGATTGTTCCATAAACCATGGGAAATGTAAGCGCCACACAAACACCCAGCGCCGCCACATGCAGCAGCCATTTATAAAAACTCTTTTTCCACACAATGTCACAGATCACATACCCGGTCAATGTGGCCATGGCCGCCCCCATTAGCGAAGAGCGCCCGCCTGTAAACAGCAGAAAGCTGATACTTCCCGCCGACAGGAAGAAATAAATCCATACCCATACCCGATGCTTTCCCCGGTTTTTCGCCCAAATCCATTTACACAGAAAAGCACAGTACACGATCATATAAAAAATCCCGTTCTGTGTCTCCCCGGAATACATTCCCCGGTATCGCACGCGGTCATAAGGGCGAAAACCATATGCCGTTATCTGCTGCACAAAAAACCATAAAATAATTCCGTCCAGCATTCCCTGAAAAAAGTCTTCCCGGTTTTCCTTTTTGATGCCCAGCAGATAAAAGCCGCCAAAAATGAGGGTCATCCAAGCAGGTCTTACCCCTCCGTATGCCGAAATCTGCATCAGAAAAAACAGCAGCGCCATGCACCAGAAAAAGGGCTGCCTCACCCGCCGGGATACTTCCAGCGTTTTCCTTTCCCGGAAAATATAGATTACCAGGTACCCCCACACTGCCACATTGAGCACTCCCGTGACCCACTGCCCTTTATACTCAAAGTTCTGCCAGCCCCAAAGGCCTGCGGCTATCCCGCCAGTCACTGCAATGACAGACCAGACTGCATAAACCTTATGCCGGAAACACTCTTTTTTCAGGCAGGGAAGCAGCATGGCCGCCAGCACAATTCCAACACAATTTGCCGCGGCCATCTGAACAGTACCCACTGCGCTTCCTCTTCTCTGGTCTATAAAGCCCAGTGCCAGGAAGCACAGCATATACCATATTCTTTTGTAGTTCATTATTTTTTGTTTTTTCATTTTTCCCAGTCCCCCAGGACATGTCTGCAATTCATTCCCGGTATCTGCATGTGCCGTTCCGGCAGCATTTGCGCCAAATCCGGACAGCAACGTCTGATGCCGCCTTCATTTTGCGCAAAACCCCTGTTAAATATCATGATAATACCCAGGCACAGCATTTTCAGACACCGGTCAGCACCACACTTTTATATTACCACGACACCGAGTGTCTTTACACTCTGCTCACGGCACATCCCGATTTCTTTTCCAATGGCTTCATATGCAGACACGCCCAGCTTCTCAACCATCACTGCCTGTCCTATATCCGTCATCCTTTCAAAAGAAGCCGCATTGGAAGTAATCCGCTCACCATATTGTGCCTGAATACCCATTTTCTGCAGCTCTCCCATCAGTTCTGTTATCTGGGCCTTATCCGCTTCCTGCAAATGTACGGAGGAAGTCAGAAATACCTTCCCAATCTGCTCCTTCCTGCAGGTCACTTTAATATTAGTAAGAATCAGGTCTAACTGTTCCTCTTTGGTCCACTTCTCTTTACTCCGCAGAGAATCCAGCCATTTGTCAATCCCGGAAAGAAATCTTTTTTTCTTTTCGGTTTCCGTAATGCTTCCAAACACCCTGAGCCCATACATCTGCTGGATATCATCACTATTCCGAAGCCTTGTTGTAAGCAGGCTGCGCATGGCAATCCATACACACCCCAGGAAAACACCTGCGACTCCCCCCAAAATGATATACTTCAGCACACTCACTATGGATATGCCCGCGGGTTCCTTATCCAGCGGCTTTTCTTCCTCCATAATGTTTTTCTCGTTCTTCCAGACCAGCTGCTGGTTCGGAGTGAACGCTTCCACCATGGCATCCAGATTCGCCTTCGAAGACTTAATTGCCGCAATCACATTTGCCTGCTCGGTTGCAAGGCTGGTGTTTCTCAGAACACTGTTATACCGGTCCACCAGGATCAGGTCATGCTCTCCTATTTTTGCGGATAAGGTGGGCTTGTACTTGGTGATCAGATCATCCAGCGCGTCTGCCATCGAGTTGGCGGCATCCGCGTCCACCCCCATTGCCGTAACCGTAAACATGCTCCCCATTCCGGTTCCCGCGCTGATCAGCTCGCCGGCATAGTACTCCGTCATGTCCATGCGCTTGCTCAGTTCAGCCCGAATGCCGTAATTATTGACATAATACACATATGCCCCCATGATATTGCTCACATAATCCGGCACGTAATTCTCCATTAAATTATAAGTGTAGTTGGTGTCCACATAGTACTGCAGCACAACGATATCCTGCTCATAAGGGTCTATATGCATCCGGGGAGATTCCTCCGCATACTTTTCCTGGATTTCTATCTGGTCCCACAAGTCCCTTGCATCTTCCAGCTGGAGAAGCTCATCTTCCGTCAGTTCCTCTTCCACCAGCATAAGGTCCTCCTCCGAAACCTCCTCCGGCTCTTCCGTTCTCGTCCCGCGCCACTCTTTGACAAATTTCAGCCCGCCAAGCGCCACAGCCAGGATCACCGCCCCCACAATCAGCAGCCGCCAGCCGTACACAATCTCCCACAGCAAATCTGACAACTTTACTTGTCTCTCATTTTCATTGCCATAAAGCATATTGTTATCCATTTTCTCCTCCATTCCTTAAATGCGCTTCCACTGTCTTATTTTTTTAATTTCAGAATATGTCAGGCCCTGTTCTTTTTTATAAAGTCCAGAATGTGCTGTGCGATAAAGCTGATTTCTTCCTCCTCCAGATAAGGATGCATCGGCAGCTCCAATACCGTCCTGCACAGCCTGTCTGACACCTGAAACTCATCCTCGTCAAACACCATTCCCGCAAAAGCCTCCTGACAGTGCATGGGCTTCGGGTAATATATCATGGTAGGAATCCCCTGTTCTTTTAAATATGCCTGCAGGGCATCCCTCTCTGCCTCGTCCTTCAACTGAATACAATACTGCGCCCAGGATGAAATATATTTTTCGCCTACCACCGGCGTCACCACAGCATCTCCAAGCAACTCCGTATACCTGGCCGCAGCCTTGTTTACAGCATCTCTCTCATACTTGATAAAGGCATGCAGCTTGGGCAGCAAGATCGCAGCCTGCAGGGTATCCAGGCGGGAATTCCACCCGATTCTCACATTGTCATATTTAAAGCTGCCTTTTCCGTGTACCCTGATAGAACGCAGATATGCATCCGCCTCGTCGTCATCCGTGAAAATGGCACCGCCATCCCCATAACATCCCAGCGGCTTTGCCGGGAAAAAAGATGTGGTGGAAATGTCCCCGAAGGAACAAGCCCGTTTTCCGTTGATCTCTCCCCCGAATCCCTGGGCGCCATCTTCCAGAATCTTCAGTCCGTACTTATCGGCAATGGTGCGGATTGCTTCATAATCCGCAGGAAGGCCAAACAAATCTACCGTGACAATCACCCTTGGAACCAGTTTTCCCTCTTTTTTCACTTTCAAAATGGCCTCTTCCAGTTTTACCGGATCCATATTATAGGTCTGCTGGTCCACATCCACGAAAACAGGCGTTGCCCCTTCAAACGCAACTGTCTCACCGGAAGCAAAAAAAGTGAAATCCGGCACAAATGCACATTCTCCTTCTTTCAAATCCCATGCCATCAATGCCATGGACAACGCATCCGTGCCATTGGCGCATGTCACGCAATGCTTTACCCCCACATACTCGGCCAGTTCCTTTTCTAATTCTTCCACCTGCCTGCCGCTGATAAAGGATGTATTGGTTATGACATCATTTATTCCTGCGTCAATTTCCTCTTTCAGCACATCATACTGTTTCTTCAAATCCCTAAACTGCATCTCACTTACCACCTTTTATTTCCTTATTTATCCACTTGCCTGTCATAAAAAAAGAATCACTTTCAGAGCAGCTTTCTCTTTTGTATCAGTTTTCTCATTCTCTACCCCAAATATGACCCTTATGGAGCACATTATAGCATACCATAAACTGTATGACTAGTTTTTTGCAGAAAAATATGCTTATTTTCAGTTCAATTAATATATAAATTCCAGATTATGTTCTTCTGCCGGCTGTTCCGCCATTTTCCATGTGATCTCCAGCACCCCTTCTTCTCCGGCCGGCAGTGCAAAATCCTTATTTTCTTCAAAGTCCTGAATCAGCCTGTACTCACCTTCCTGCGGCACGGCAGCAATCCGATATGCCATCCCCGCCTTCCTGTTGGATATTATTTTAAACAGTACCTGGTCAGGGTCATCATTATCTGCCGGTCCGGCAATGCCATATACCATCGCTTCCCTCTGCCCGAGTTTCTCTTCATATGTGTTCCAGAACAGCTTTTCCCTCTCTATTTGTCCCGTAAAAAAGCCGGAAAATACTTCCGTGAACTTCCGTGCACCTTTTGTATTTAAATGTGCCGCGTCTATGAAAAAAGTTCTGTCCGTGGAATCAAAGTATTCATCCTTACATAAATTAAAATCAAAATAATCAATATGGGCCTCTCCGGCAATTTCCTGTATAAATGCACAGTATTCATCATAATTTTCTTTTCCGGCCAATGTGATCTCCGGTCTCGGCGCCGAAAATAAAGTTAAGGAAATCTTGTTTTCATGGCAAAAATCTATAATTTTCCCAAGATACCTAATCCAGTCTGAAGAAATGTCCTCAACCTTTATTCTGTCATAGCCTTTGGAATTCCATCTGAAATCTTCTTCCTGCATTTCACTGTCATTCGCCACAAACCCTCTTTCTACATAGTATTCCAAGTCATCCTCTTCATAAGTCCATTGATAATTCCGATAATTCTCCGTATTCTTCTTTTTCCATAAATCTTCCATATATTCATAGTCAAATAGTTTTTCCCAGTTTCTCCTTGCCAGGATGAAACTGTTTATATAATGTTCCGAAGAACTTGCCTGCAGGAGATATTTGACTTTTCCAAACGATGGACGAAGGTAATCCGACACAATATAGGTGCTTGTCATCTGTGTCCTGTCCTGATTATCTTCCAGCAGGGCAATATCATATGACACTTCTAAATAGATATGTTTTATGTCATGGTACTTCATGGCTTCCTTTATTAACACCAGGGACGCGTCCATACCCTGGCTGGAAGATCCCATATTAAATGTACTTGTACCAAAATATTGGTCTGCGATTTCCGGGACCAGAGACCTGTAAACCAGGGATGCGCCCACAAACAAAACATCTATATTGGACTCTTCCGTATACATATCATGCAGCATAAGCCTTGTATAAGATTTGGTATCGTCCACAATTAAATAGCGCAAAACTTCTGTCGTGGCTATATACAGGACAATTATACATAATATGGGTATCACTTTCTTCAAAATGCGTTTTTTCATTTTTACATAACCTCTGAAACGCAAAATGCATTTCGCTAAAATGACTGGTACATAAAAGTTGATGTATCATATCCCACACCATAAGTACCAAACAATACAACAGACACAATCATAAAATACCAGAACACCCATTTTAAAATAGCCGGAAATTTGGGAGCGGCACTTCCTGCACTATTATATTTTTCCTGAAAGGCTGAAAACAATAACATCACAATCGTTCCGAATATTATGAGTATTATACTTGTTTTCGGGATGGTTCTAATGTAATGCAGTAACGTCTGAAAATCAAATACATCTCCCCGGGCAAATATTTTTGTCAGGCACAGCCCTAACTTTCCTGGTCCGGCACAAATTATGAGATCTGCCAACAGCACAATCAAATATGTTCTGGCAACACAAACAACATGATATACTTTTGTTTTGAAAAATTTCAGTTTTGCTTTCTTCTGTTTCCAGAATTCTTCCGTACATAACGATATACAGATAATGACACCATAATAAATCCCCCACAAAATATACCCCCCCGACATGTCATGCCAGAGTCCTGTCAAAATCCATACTATCATGGTCCCCATTAAGGCAGGCACCAGTTTTCCCCAATACTTATTTTTCTTTTTTATTTCTCTCCCGATTCTTTTGCCCGACCGTGACATTACAAATCCATACATCACATAATCCCGGAACCATGTTCCAAGACTTATATGCCATCTGCGCCAGAATTCTGCAACTGTACACGAAAAATACGGGCGCTTAAAATTTTCCGGAATCATAATGCCAAATGTTTGTCCAATCCCCAGTACCATATCCGTGTATCCCGAAAAGTCCGCATATAGTTCAATGGAAAAACAGATCACGGCAAAAATAATCACTATGCCACTCTGACTTTCAATACTTCCAAATACTTCCCTTGTAACAGCGTTCAGCCGGTCAACCAAAATCAGTTTTTTGAATAGCCCCCAGATAAAACGTCTGATTCCCATCAGGATGCTGTCTGCCTGAAAGCTGTGCTTTTGAAAAAGTTCCTTATGTAGTTTATCATATCGATTAATAGGCCCCTGAATCACAGAAGGAAAAAAACAAAGAAACAACAGAAGTTTTGCAAAGTTTCTTTCCGGAGCATACCGCTTCCAGTGAATATCTATACAATATCCCATTGAAGCAAGTAAGAAAAACGATGCCCCAACCGGAACAGCCACATCCAGCCCCAGACCTAAATAACTTGTCTTAAAACATAACAGCATCATGATATGAACCAAAAGAACTGAGCGGAAAAATATATTTTTCCCATCTACCTTTACCACATGCCCAAATCCCCATAACACTGCGGCGCAGACAAACATGGCCACCGGTATGCGGTCTGCATATAGCATATAGAATGCCAGGCTTGTCGTCAGCAAAATATGCCATTGAAACTTTGGCACCATATAATATGCAGAAAGGGCAATCGCCCAAAAAAGAATAAAACCAAACGATATCAGCTGCATTTTATGTCCTTATTGTTCTCACTTTCCAAATTTTTATCGATTCCTTCTGTAAGTCTTTTATCTCACCCGCGGCAGTCTTTTCAAGGCACGGTCGGAATATAGTGGGATTTTCTACCACTTTGGTATTTTCATAGATACCTTTTTCCTGGCAGATGAAGAGTGTACATAATCATCACTGCTTTTTCTGCAATCATTATATAAAGCCATCGTAATGTTGTCAATGTGTTGACTCAGACAGCTGGGGCAAAACCTTTTGAAAGGTATTCTGGCTGGGCAAAAGCAGCCAGCGCCAGATCCATGCGGGTTCATTCAATTTTCAGGCGACTACATTGTGTCGTAGTTTGTTTCTAATGTTATATTTCCACAATTATGCTGACTAAAGTCAGCTAAAGACCATGCTAAAGCACCTGCCTACCACTCCTCAATCTGAAAGTAATCCTCCTCGTTGACCCGTCCCTGCATCTCTACATACCGCCGCATCACCTCCTGCTTCTCTTCCCCCACTGTACAACAAAAATATCCCCGCTCCCAGATATGCTGCCCATGATACATCTCCTTCAATTCCGGAAACGCCTCCTGTATCAAATGGGAAGACCGTCCTTTTAAATACTGCGCAATCTGGCTGGGAGCCAGATCCGTCGGACACGACAACAGCATATGTACATGATCGCTAACAACACTTCCCCTGACTATCTTTATCTTTTTTATACTACATCCCTGCTTCAGTAAATCACGCATTTTCTCTGCCACTCTTCCCCTCAGAATGTGCCTTCGCCCCTTCGTTATCCATACGAAATGGTACTGAATATCATATACCGTATGACTGCCGTTTCTATATTCTACCATATCCCTCTCCTTTTCCACAAATTATAACATATTTTTCCATTTCCCGAAACTACCACATCCAAATACCGCCTAAAGGCGGTAAAAAACACCCCACAGCACCGGCCCGGCCCGGCACACCCCGCCACATTTTGACCCACAGGGAAGGAGAT
>CAJTLR010000101.1 GCA_910577185.1 uncultured Acetatifactor sp. | reverse complement strand
AATATGATCTGTCGTCCTGTGAGGCCATACGCAACGGCCCTACACCTTTCCCGCGGATCCCTGAATCACCCTGCCCAGTTCTCTCACGGCCGCCTCCAGGGCCATTTCCGCGGCCCTCTCACGCAATTCCTCCGGAAAGGCGCACAATAGTCTCTGCAGCGGCTCCGACAGTTCTGCGATCATCAAATCCAGCAGCCGTCCGGACACTTGCAGGAACTGATTTTCCCTCACAACCAGGTATGGAAATGCGGCGCCCTGGGTTCCAGTTTTATCACATAGTCATTGGTTTTGTTGACTGTAATATGACCGTACCCATGCTTTTTCACAATTTCCAGTTCCCCCAGAATGGAAATCGCGGAAGTGCTGTGACGGATGAAATACCGCGTCTTGTACACATCCACCGCCGCAGTATATCACCGCCGCCGATAAATGCCTTCCATTTTGTCATCTGCATTGTCTGTGCCTTTTTCATCCATGGCCTCCTTTTTCAGAACAAAATGATTTGTAAAATCATTTCATAATATTGTCAGACTATTTTCCAGGAAAGACCGTCGACAAAATTTGCCGCAAAACGACAAATCGGCAACAGCCCTGGCATACACCCGGCTGTTGCCGACCAACAATGTATCCGTATTTACCGGCTTTCCCCCGGTGTGTCCGAATATGTAATCAATGCGTCATTTTTCTTCATAAACAGCAGACCGAAGGATCCTGGTCCACAATTGCTGGCAATCGCAGAAGACGCTTTCTGCAGGTAAATCCTCTCGAAAGGACAATACTGTTTTACCAGATCCTGGATATATTGAAGACTCTTGTCATCCAGTCCCGCATAAGTAATGAACAGAACCCTCCTGTCAATATTCCTTGTATTCAGAAGTACTTTCTTGACATATCCTTTTATCACATGGTTAAAGCTTCCCATCTCCATGCTGCCCACTGCCATCCGGCTGTTCCGCAGTACAATAACAGGATGCAGCAGCAGTGCGTCACACATCACCTGAATCTTTCTGGATATCTGTCCTGACTTGCACATCATATGGGTACTGTCAATGATAAAGGCCGAAGAAATGGAGTGCCTCAGCTTTTTCACCGTCTTCACAATATCCGCCTTTGAGGCATGGTTTTCCGCCATATAAGCGGCATGCAGCACCGAAAGTCCCATACTGCTGGAAAGATGTCCGGAATCAATTACCGTGACATTTTCAAAGGATTTTGCCGCCTCCATGGCATTGCGGTACCCGTCGCTGACGTGCTTGGCCATGGTGATATGAATCACATTCTGGGCTTCATTCAGCCTCTGGGCAAAGAATTTCTCATAATCCTCCACCGTGGGCGGCTGGGATATGCCGTTTTTCCCCTCTGCCATATAGGCCAGCAGCTCATCTGCCTTCAGCTCGGAATTGTCCAGGAAACGTCCTTGTTCCGTACACACATAGTAAGGACAGATATGGAGGCCGAA
This sequence comes from uncultured Acetatifactor sp., assembly GCA_910577185.1. Taxonomy (GTDB): domain Bacteria; phylum Bacillota; class Clostridia; order Lachnospirales; family Lachnospiraceae; genus Acetatifactor. The sequence goes on along the minus strand of CAJTLR010000101.1, from coordinate 8,296 downwards.
TTTCTTCTGCAGGGATTCCGGAAGATCACAGACGCTGTCGGTGGTAACCAGCAGTGAAATCCTCTTTGCCTGGTCAAAAATCAGCACATCCTTCCCGATTTCGGACTGACTGGCCATTTCGCTGAGTTTCACAAGCTTCTTTGGCAGAATGCTCAGCACGGCAGCTTCCAGCAGGGCACCGCTGATGGGCTTTGCCAGATAACCGCTGAATCCTTCTTTCCTGTAAAGCTGCTGATTGTCGCTTCCGGCATTGGCAGTCAGCGCAATCACAGGCGTATCCTGGCACAGCCCTCCCGGCTGCGCATGAAGGGCATGGAGACATTCTATTCCATCCATCTCCGGCATCAGATGATCCATCAAAATACAGTCATAATGCTGGTACTGGGCCAGCTTCAGGCATTCCGCGCCGCTGGAAGCCGTGTCAATCTGCACTTTGGTCTCCGAGAGAAGCTTGCTCACCACCAGCAGGTTCATCTCGTTGTCATCCACCACAAGCACATGCGCATTGGGTGCTTCAAAACTCTGCCTGTACTGCTCCCCATCATGGACTTTCATCCTGGATGTGAGTGTAAAGGTTCCCAGTTCCTTTTCGCTCATAATATCCTGTTCCAGTGTCACAAGAAATGTGGAACCGTTCATATACACACTGTTGACGCTGATTTCCCCGCCCATCAGTTCCACCAGCTGGCGGACAATGCTCAGTCCCAGCCCGGTACCCTCGATATGGCGGTTTTTCTTTTCGTCCACACGCTTGAAGGCATCAAATATATAAGGAATGTTTTCCTTTTTCACTCCCTGTCCCGTATCTTCCACGGAATACCAGACGCGCACCCGGTTCACGCCCACCCGCTCGCACCGCACGGACAGCGTCACGGATCCCTCTTTTGTATATTTCACCGCATTGTTCAGCAGATTGATCAATACCTGCTTGATACGTACCTCGTCCCCGCAGAGCATGCTGGGCATGGAAGGATCCACATGCAGCCGGAATTCCAGCCCTTTTTCCTTCGCCTTGATCCATATCATGTTCACGATCTCTGAAAAAAGTTCCCCTGTCTCATAGGACGCGTTCACAATCTCCATTTTTCCGGACTTGATTTTGGACAAATCCAGGATATCATTGATCAGCGTGAGCAGCATTTTACTGGCTCCCTGAATATTCCTGGCGTTCTCTGCCACTTCCCCCGAAATGTCCGCCCGCAGTATCATCTCGTTCAATCCGATAATGGTATTGATGGGTGTGCGGATCTCATGGCTCATACTGGAAAAAAAGTGATTTTCTGCCTGGTTCAGCTCCTCGATCTCTTTTTTCTGCTGTATGGTGAGTTTGTTTTCCTCTTCATACAAATGATTTTGAAACAAAAGCAGGACACTGGTCAGGGCCCCGGCCAGTATGACAGACCGGGCAGAATCAAAATAAGCCTGTGCCGTGGTATTTTCCATAACCAGTTCCGGGTAGTTGTACGCAATATAATAACAGAGAAGTGTTTCCGCAGAACACAGCAGGAAAAATACCGGCTTCCTCCTGCCCTCCAGGGTAATACTGATGTAAATAAAGCAGAGCACGAACCATTCCGGCACGCCTCCGTAAATCCCTCCTCCCGTGAAAAAAACCACCGGGAACAGCAGCAGAAGCAGCACCACCGTGGCGGTTGCCCCCGCATTGATACATCCCTTTTGAATACTGATCTTTGCAACCATATACATATACACAAGGCTGCCAGCCAGCAGGAACCAGTTTGCCGTATATCTGCCCAGAATCAGAATAAATATCAGGGCAATCATGCTGATGCCTGTAACCAGTCGGAACACACGTTCCCTCAGACTGATTTTATAGTCAAATATGATATCAAGCCATTTTTTAAACACAATAACCTCCATGCCGCGACTCAGCTCCGGATAAAAATGTCTCACTTCAGGTATATTTCGGGTGTTTCCCCTCTGATACACACAGTTTCATCAGGATAAATTTTTTGCAATGCTCTCACAGATTTCCTCATATTTCTGCAACAGCAGGGGATGATTTTTCCGGATAAACTCCACCTTTTTCTCCTTGCCTGCCAGCTCCAGTTCTTTTGCCTGACCGGAAAGCGCTTCCGCACCGATGGTCAGTGCGGTACTCTTCAGCGCATGAACCTTAATCGCATAATCCGTCCAGTTTTCCGCCTCAAAGAGGGCGATGATCTCTTCCCTCTTTTCCTCAGCCTGGTCATGGAACATTCGCAGCATTTCCATATAAAACTCTTCCTCACCGCTGCAATATTCCATTCCCAGCCCCACATTAATGCCGGCCCGCACAAGACTGCCATAGGACTTTGAAGTTTCTTCCTGCAGGGACTCTTCCTGCAGCGGCTCTTCCGTACCCGCAAAGCCGGCTGCCGTCTCCTGTCCGTTTTCCGCAGCATCCGGAGTTTCTGCGCTTCCGTTTCCGGCCGGCTCATTGTCCGGAACAAAAGACACTGCGTCATGCTCTATACAGCGGTCCGGCAACACCCTGCGCAGCACTCTCTCCAGCACGGACCGCTCAATGGGTTTGGGAATAAATTCCGTGAATCCCTCGTTGCGGAACATTTCCCTGGCGCCGCTTATGGTATTCGCAGTCAGGGCAATTACCGGTAAGTCTTTGAACATTCCGTTGTTCAGCTCCCGGATCCGCCGCAGCGTCTCCACACCGTCAAATCCCGGCATCATATGATCCAGGAAAATGATGTCATATTCGTTCTGGGTACACCGTTCCACGGCCGCCTTTCCGCTGAGGCAGGTATCCACCTGTATGCCGTAACTGCCCAGAACACCCTTTGCAACCATAAGATTCATCTCTTCGTCATCCACGGCCAGAACACGGACGCCCTCACAGGTAAACGGCCTTCTTCCATTTCCCTGGTTTTCCTCAAAGTCATTGCCTTTTGACTGCCCGCTTAACAAATTTACAATAGAAAGCGCAAAAAACGGTTTTCGCAGCACCAGCAGCTTACTGTCCTCGTCCAGGACAAAATCTTTCTCCGCAATCACCGCAACCGGCATGGTTTCGGCCAGTTCCTCATAATGCGGGGGATTACCCATATATTCCGTCTGTGCGATAAATAAATGGGTCAGCTTGTGATCCCGCTGGAGTTTGCGCAGTCCTTCGAAATTATGGGCCTGATACCCCTCTATGCCAAGTCCTTCCACCAGATGGAGGATCATATCGTCATAATACCTCCTGACCTCATCCCGGCTGTATCTCTCGGGCCGGAAATAGCATGCAATACACAGCTGTGACGCGTTCTGCACCACTATGCCCGGCGTTTCGTCTCCCACGCCCTGGGGAATGGTGATATGTACGTGAAGGCCTTCCTGTTCCTTGCTGTCAAAATGGATGAATCCTCCCATGGCATGAAGCAGTCCCCGCGCAATGGGAAGCCCCAGCCCAAGTCCCCCCACATAGCGGCGGCTGCCGGAATCGGCCTGGTAAAAGTCTTCCAGCATCTGCGCAATCTGGGAGGAATTCATGCCTATGCCGGTGTCATACACATCAATAACCAGGTTGATCCCATAACTCTCCCTGCGGAATCCGATGCGGACGTCAATACCGCCTTCCTCCGTAAACTTAAGAGAATTATCCACCAGAATTTTAAGCACATGGGACACTTTTTCCGCATCCCCAATCAGAACCGATGGTATTCTGGGATCTATGTCAAACACTGTCTCCAAATGATTACTGCTGTTCTGCAGTGCTGTCATGGTAATCACGTCATTGAGAACCGAAGTGATCATATAGGGTTCCTTTGCCGCGGACAAGGTCCCTTCCACGATCTCCGTATAATCCAGTATATTATTGATCTGTCCCGAAAGACGCTTGCCCGCCAGCTTTATGGACTGCATATCGGCCCGGATTTCCGGTGGCACATCCTTCCCCATGGCCACCTCGCTGATTCCGATAACCATATTGATGGGGGTACGGAGTTCGTGGGATACATTTGACAGGAAATCGGCATTCTGCTGCACCGCCGTCTCCAGCTGCCCCTGCATGCTGAAATATTTATACTGTTCCCGGCGCCTTCTGTTGATCCTGTATCTCGCCACGATCACCGCACATGCCACTACCGATGCCCCCAGAATAATGCGCAGTACATCCCTTGTCTCCCCGTATCTGGCAAACGTGTGCAAAATCACAAAATGATACCCCAGCAGAAGCACATACAAAGCGGCTGTCATATACAACAGCCGCTTTCTGTCCAGCAGTGAAAGCATAAGAAGCAGAACACAGGCTACAAGGGGAATGTCGAAAAGACTGCTCTCATGTACCCCGAAGAAAAAGAATTCCGTCAGCACCATCCCGGTACATATATTTTCATACAATATGTCCGAGCCAATCCTTCCGATATGCAGCCACCAAACCACGAGACAACCGACTGCCAACAGGGGAACCATCCACAACTCCCATGATATCCCCACTATAATCAGGCTGAGCACCACACTGAACATGGTTACCGTGCCCGCCATTAACAGATGAATACTTGTCTGTTCTTCCCTCCTCATCCCTTCTCAAGCTCCTTTGCAACCCGCTCCAGCAAACTTTTCGGCATAAATGGTTTTTTCAGGTAATTGACTGCCCCAAGCCTGATTGCGGTCATTACATTGTCCTCATGTCCCGATGCAGTCAGAAAAATCACCGGAATCTCCACCTGATACTCTTTTATGTGCTCAAATGTCTCAATTCCGTTCATCCCCGGCATCGCGATATCCAGCAGAACCAGGTCAACCCCACCCTCTTTTATTTTCTGAAGGGCCTCCTCTCCTGACTTCGCCAGTATCACTTCATAATGCTTCTCCAGAATCAAACTCGTTCTCCTTAGATTCATCGTGTCATCGTCCACCACCAAAATACGCTTCTGCATAGCACCAGCCTCCTCCTTGTCCGCTCTTCACTGATTTTTAGTCATGATACTACTATTCTAAAACAAGATGACAATAAAATCAAGCCCCGCAGGCCTCTATCTATTTCCAAACAGGCAACTTTTCTTTCCTCCGGTATGTTTCCCGCTCCGGATCTGTCGGCTGCGGCTTTCCCTGCGCTTATCCCGGCTTTTCTTCACGCCCTTAAAAGGAAATTTGACACACCGGACCTGATATGATAAAATGAGCCTATATTCATAGCATGAAGTGGCCAAATGGACAGCCGTATCATGACTGGTCTGAAAGCATGATAAGATCATTCCATTATTCGGCATAAAAAGGCCGAATGACCCTCCACATCATGACTGGTTTATAATCGTATCATTCCAAAGAGGAGAATTACCATGAACCTTAATGCAGCAAGTCCGCTTACAAGAATAAGCAGCTCTGTACAATCCGAACCGATGAAACATTGTGCAGAGTATAGCGTGTAAACAACGCATTGGATTTCATCGGAAAACAAGGCAATAACTGTATTTGACAGCTATTGTCTGTTTTCCGTATGCAAATTTTCGTTTAAAAGGCTATGGACAATGTTTTGTCCGTAGCCTTTTGCTTATATGACTCCCATGGGGATTGAAAGGCAGAAGGCAGATACAGTGATGTATATTTGTCTTCTGCCTTTTTGTGTTTCATCATTGAAAAAATAGAAAGGATATTTACTGACATGAGCTTATTAGAAATTCACGGCCTGACACATGCGTTCGGAGACAATCACCTTTACAAAAATGCGGAACTGACTTTGAATAAAGGCGAACACATGGGAATTGTCGGACAAAACGGAACGGGAAAAAGTACATTGATAAAAATATGCACACAACAAATTATGCCGGACAAGGGGCAGATTATCTGGCAGACAAATATTGTGACCGGATATTTAGACCAGTACGCTGAAATTGACCCTGACCTCACAATGAGGGATTTTTTAAAGTCAGCGTTTTCAAAATTATATCTTACCGAAAGCAGGCTGACCGCTCTGTATGAAATGATTGCAGCCGGAAAATCAGAATATTTGAGTCAGGCAGCCCGGCTTCAGGAGACACTTGAAATACAGGATTTTTATTCCTTAGACACACGTATTGAGCAGGTGGCCAGCGGACTGGGGCTGATTGCGATTGGGTTTGACCGCCCCATTGCGCAAATGAGCGGGGGACAGAGGGCAAAGGTGATTCTGGCAAAATTATTGCTGGAAAAACCAGATGTTTTATTGTTGGATGAGCCTACAAATTTTTTGGACAAAGAACATATTTCATGGCTCTCCGATTATTTGTCAAATCTGGAAAATGCCTTTATGGTTGTATCACATGATTTTGCTTTTCTCGATAAAATAGCAAACCGTATCTGTGATATAGACAATGAAACCATTTCCAAATATTACGGAACTTATACGGAATTTTTGAAAAAGAAAAGTTTACAGAGAGAGGACTATATACGTCAATATTCGGCGCAGCAAAAAGAAATTAAAAAAACAGAGGAATTTATCCGCAAAAATATCGCCGGCAGAAAATCCAGAATGGCAAGAGGCCGTCAAAAACAGCTGGACCGTATGGAAAAAATGGAAGCGCTGGACCAGAAAGAAATCAGGCCTTCTTTTCATTTTCCAGAGATGCCTTTGACAAATACGGAACATTTGACAGTAAAGCAATTGTCGGTGGGTTATCACTATCCCGTTTTATCCGGCATTGATTTCTGCATAAAAGGCGGGCAGAAAGCAGTCATTACCGGCTTTAACGGCATCGGTAAATCAACATTATTAAAAACCTTAGTGGGAGAAATTCCTTCCATGTGCGGCTTTTACCAATTTTCAGACCAGGTCAGGATGTGTTACTTTGCACAGGATTTATCATGGGAAAATAAGGAAAAAACACCCATTGACATTATTTCCGGCTGTTACCCGGACCTGGTTGTGAAAGAGATCCGCAGGCACCTTGCCAGATGCGGAATTTCAGCCAAACATGCAATGCAGGCGGTTGCCACATTAAGCGGCGGCGAACAGGCAAAAGTGAAAATGTGTCTGCTGACACTCAGGCCATGTAATTTTTTAATCATGGATGAGCCCACAAACCATTTGGATGTTCAGGCAAAAGAGGCCTTGCGGTCAGCGCTTGCGGATTTTTCCGGAACGGTATTACTTGTTTCCCATGAGGAATCATTTTACAAGGGCTGGGCGCAGCGCATCATCAACGTGGAAAAACGTTAAGTATTTTTACAACCGGGCAGGAAAGCCGAATCTTCCCTGCCCGGTTATGAAAAACGGAAAAAACGTCTTTCTCCCTTGAACACCATATTCTGCATTTGAAAAGCCGTTAAATCATAGTCAATAATTCGTCCAGCGAGCTGATCTCTTTATCTTGTCCATAATTTTTAACATTGTCACTTCTATTTATCAAAACAGAATATACACCCGCATTCATGGCACACATAATATCCTTTTCCCCGTCACCGACAAATACCATTTCCGCAGCGCTGATCTGCATTTTTTCTGCCAGGAGCTTCAGTCCTTCCGCACAAGGTTTACGATAACCCACATCATTGGAAGTAAACGGATAATCTATATACTTTATTACCGCACTGATATCCTCCAAAGCATACACATTATCCATGCCATATGCAACATCAGATAAAGTTCCCAGTAATATCCCCCGGTCAGAAAGCCTTTTCAGTGTCTCCTCAACTTCTGCATACACATAAGCATCTCGTTTGAAATTAATCGCTGATACCACACCGGTCCGGTCTTTGCCTGCCGTACAATAACTCCCTGTTTCATGTCCGTCCCCTTTGGATTCATAAATATTCTATCACATAATCCTTCCGATGTCATCCTGTTCCACCGGCCGGTCTGTTCCTCCCAATCTTACATTTTCTACCGCAGTCAGATAATCAATCAGATTATATTCCTGAAAAACCAGGGATACATGATTCTTTCTGTGAGCATTCAGACTTTTCGTAAGGATATCTTCCCCTTCATACCGGTAAGTATCTCCAAACATATAAGGGGCCATTGGCTGGTTCACCTGATAGATACCCACAACTTCAGCTTCATAAGTACTTGCAAATGCATTTCCAATGTGGTACAATGTGGGGCGAGCAGGCAATCTGCTTGGTATGGCAAGACAAAATTGCATAAGACAGTTCGTGACCATCCTGTCTTTAAACAAAACTAGGGATTTAAAAACGGAAGGATTCTGCACATGCTCTCTGTGCCGGAAAAAACCGTTTTTCTGTATGGGCACGTTCTGCGTGCTTTTTTAATGCGCAGAAATAAAATCATCCCTGCCCGATTTTCATAGGAAAAACCGTATTACCTGAAATGATGTGGGCTTGCCCGCTTTGTTCTTGCAGCCGGAACTGATAAACA
>CAJTLR010000100.1 GCA_910577185.1 uncultured Acetatifactor sp. | reverse complement strand
CCCCGCCTTTTCTTCCTTGGGCTTGCGGCCCCGCCTGCCCTTGGGCTTATCCGGCTCGGGCGCTTTTTCCTTGGCGGCCTTGTCCTTTTTGGCGGGCCCCTTTTCCCCGGCGGCCTTTTCCTCCGGGGCCGGGGTGGGCGGCTGTTCCGGTTCGGGCGGCTCGTTCTTTTCCACCTCCGCACGTTCCGCCGCCCGCCGCTCCGCCATCAGCTTTTCAATCTGGTCAGCGGATACACTCACCTCGCCGGGAGCACCAGCCGGGGCATCCTGGGCGGGCGCATCCACGGCGGCCTGCTCGGGAATGTTCTCCGGGGCCGGGGGCTCCGGCGCGGATGTTTCCGGGGCAGGAGCATCCGCCGGGCCAGTATCGAACAAGCTGGGCTGGGGATTTTCCTCCGGGCTCACGTTCAATTTTTCGTCTGCCATTCGTTACCTCCTTTTTTAATTTCGTGAATGTTGCACAAATCTTGTGCTAAAACTTTGTTACTATTTTTTCGCCTCCCTCCCGGCTATCCACGCAAAAAAGCCGCCCGTTTTTTCATGCCGGACGGCTTTCTGCGTAATGTGATAGCTCTGATTAAATTTTTTTGTGGGTGTAGGCTCCGAAAAGCCTTGATATTACAGCGTTCCTAATAGGAGACATTCATATTTATTTTTATATGCCAAAGCCTGTTCAGGTTCCTGCCAGCGGCTATACAGGTTATTCAGATACAAGTAAACAGTTTTAGCATAATCGTTATCGGTTCCCATGACTTCCAAAATAATATTCTCCGCAGATAAAAGATGAAGTTCGGCTTCTTTAGCATTGCCCTCAGAAAGCGCAATCGCGCCATACATCATCTGGCAGATTCCGTTATCTAAAGTTTGTGTTCCCTCATGTTCTAAAACAAGACTTTCATAGGCAGAAAGAACCTGTTTTGCCATCTCTGCATTTTTGGAGAGAATCAACATATTAGTAAGGTTCATCAACTGTTGCAGCATATCATGTGATTCTGCCAGTCCAAGGTGTGCATATTCCTGACGGATGGTTAAAGCAGTATGGAGCATCTTGGCAGCTTCTTTTGGCTTTTTTATTAGCAGGTATGTATTGGAAAGATTGTTGTATAGGTTTGAAAGCAGATTTGCTGTCCGCTGGTCAGCATCTTCCGTATGATATGGTTCCAAGACGCTGACAGCTTTTAACCGTTTCTTCAAGGCATTTTTATAATCGTTTTTGATAAGAAACAGTTCTGCTTTATAATCAAGAAGCAACGCCCTGTCGCAACAGGAATGCGCATTCAGTTGATGGTATGGATTATCCTGACCAGCATTTGCATCCGGCTTCATTACATATTCTATCCGTTCTACAAGTTTTGGAAGATAGTCTGTTACAAGATATTTTTCAAGATATGGGAACATATCCTGAAGGAACAGCAGATAATCTTCCGGTATATCTATCATTATATTTTCTGTAATGCTGATAAGCGAATCAATTACATTCTGCGTTCTTTTAACTTCCAGTCCATGCACAAGGCAGATGCAATGCAGACTGTCAAGCAGTGTATGGCAGTTTGATACGGACGGTAAAGTTTCCAGTGCAACAATTTCCCTTATCAGTGGGTGCAGACTGATTTTCCGGTTTTCTCTGTCATCATGGATAAAACCGTATTTGGCGAGATAGTTTACATCATTTAATGAGGGCAGTTTCAGCCAGTTCTTAAAAGCATTTTTTAATACGCCGGAGGAAGAAAGCAGGGAAAGATTACGCAGGACATCAAGACAGGGATCAGACAGTTTCCCAAGCTGTAACAGCTTTTTCAAATGCTCTGCCATCAGTCCGTCGGTGTAATCTCCATCCTTATACAATTCAACAGCTTCACCGGAAGAAATGCTCAGTCCGCAGGTCTGTAATTCATATAGCAGTTCTTCCGCTTCCATTCCGCTTGCGGATAAGGACAACGCAGACAACACAACAGTCAGCGTATGGCTGTGTACGGTTTGTATGATTTGCTTTGTTGCCAGTGTATTTTCCTTTGCGGAAGGGCACAGACGGTAAAACAGTTCCGGCAGTTCGGTATCTATATCCAGCTTTTTTAATTCCATAATGGGGTACTGCGTAGGACAGCATCTGGTGGTTATCATAGCTGGAAATCATTCTGCTCAAATTCCCTGAAAAAGCTGTCATCCTTTGGAAATACATTAAAATTATCAAGAATAATAAGGCTGTCATAGTGCAGCTTTTTTAATATCTTATAGTGTCTGTCAAAAAGCATATCTTCGGTCATTTCACTGGTATCATTGTCAAATTCCATGCCTGCAATGCTTTTCACTAAATCTCCCACATAATAGAGGTAAATGATATTTGTATATTTCTTACGGTTTTTTTCTGCAAAATATTTTGCAAATTCACTTTTCCCGATCCCTGCCACGCCGCTGATAAAAAGTGTGGGGTGTTCCTGCAAAAGTTTCCCGCATTCTTTCAGTTCATTTTTACGTCCTACAAATTCTTTCGTAATGGAGGGCAGGCGGCTGTTTTGTATGGTATCGGATAAATCAGGTGAAAATAAGCCGCTGTGTTTGTGGTCTGACAGAATAGCATAACGGACTACGGCAGTAAAAAATGCTGCATTATCAGTAAGTGCAAGCATTTCATCTGCGGTTTTGTTGCCGATGATATTGCGGCTGTCATTGATCAGTTCTTCCATTTGGGAATGTGCCTGTGATTCATTTATCAGGTTCGGAATGATTTTGCACCGGAAATCTTCTTCCATGACCTCAAAATTATTATCCTCATAAATGCGCAGGATTTCCATAGGTATCGGTCTTGCTCCGGTACACCAGCGGCTGTACATGGTGTTATCTTCTGCATATATTTCATCGCTTGAAAGTTCATCGTTCAGGTATGCGGAAAATAAGCTGCGGACAAGCTGATGCTGCTGATAGGTTTTCTTTTTATTCTCAAGAAGTATGCTTATTATATTGGCAAAGGTAAGTCGGTTTCTCAAATCATTTTCTCCCTTAAAAATTTTTATGTCAATGTATGGTCAAGTCTCCGTCAATGTTTTTCCACTCTCTGTATTGGTATCATAAATCCATGAAAACGAAGCCGCTTAAAGCCATCAGGCAGACAAGGCGGTTACAAAAGAATTATATCATGCTGCAGATAGATCTTGTGTCGAATTTTGAAAAAATTGGAAGAAGGTTTTGGAAGCAGTAAAAGAACATTGATAAATAATCTGCCAGAACGGATTCATGAGCTGTACTTCATGCCAACAGACCTGCAAAGAACCTTTTACAGAAAAGAGGAGCAGGCAGACACTTCCGAAAGGGTGGGAATATTCCGAGCAGGGGAAGCCCACAGGCAGATTTTGAAACAGAAATCGTTGCTAAAGGTCAGCAATGACAGCATGGGATACGAATGGAAGCCAAATGGGTCAACGCTTTTGCCAGAGATGTTCATTTTGTTAAATTCAATGTATCAATAAAGAAGTCGATAGTGAAAATATTAGAATGAGGAGGAGTCGGATGACAAGAGAAATGGAGTATGCAAAGTGTATAGCAGTCCTTCGCAGGATTTACCGCAAGGGGAGTATTACAGAATCAGAGTTTCGATATACAAAGGGGAAACTGAAAGACAGATTTATGATTGTGGAAAATACCGATGAAGCAGCATAAAATTTTTCGGTACATTCGTTAATATTTAAGTTTGAGGATATGATGGCAGCATACAGAGGATGTTTCAAAAAGAAAAATTCTTTGTAGCGGGTACTATGCCTTGAAAAATCTTATGAAATCGCTTAAGATATCATTATTAGGCGGTGAATCCTAATAATGATTCTCGCTTCTCATAATGGGAATTATCCCGTCTGAAAATGACGGATTCGTGCTTGTCACGTTTGATTTTTCCGTCCTTAATAAGTTGCTCTTTTTCTACATGGATGCGCTCTAACAGATCAGATGCCGGTTCATCATCCGGGTCTTGTGGTATCAGTTTACCTTGAACCGCTTCTTGGAGAATAGACTTTTTTAGTTGCTCCGAGAAACTACCCCTCAGTTGTTTTGCTATGGAATAAGCAGTACTATATTCAGTTACATAAACCATTATTGTGTTGAGGTTTGCTACAATACGAATCTGTTCTGACAATGGTGGTATTGGAACAAGCATATTTCCTAATGTTTTTCCGTTACAGTTGGGTTGTGCCGTGGCAATAGTACCTTCTCTTAATTGTGACCAGTACAATTCGCTTTCCATAAAGAATTTCAAATATTGTGGGCATAACTGGTCACTATATCTGGTTCTAATCAAGTAGCCCGCATATATTGCTTGCTCAGGAACCTCTTGAACAAGGTAAGATTTTCCAACAGTTCCACTTGTTCTAGCAAATAAAATATCATTTGGTTTTAGAAGATATGTGTCAATGTCACTTTTCTTAATATCGCAATATGGAACTTTTTCCCACAATACAACATTATCTTGAATATCACTAATACGGACCATTTTTATTCGTCCATTTTCTTGCGCTGGTGCATTATAACCGTATTGGATAGATTCGGATAATGTTCCCCATCGTACCCACGCCCAACTCTCCGGTATCTCAAACGGCACCTGATCCGCAATACATACCGGCTCATTCTCCCCCACTTTCTCATAAGGCAAGTTATCGGTTCTTGGATTATGTTTGTATATAACGATAAAAAGGGAAATAGGATTAAGTACAGTAGGAGTGCTGCAAAAATAAATACAATATGAAGTTATGGATGTTGAAGTTAATAAGGGGTGCGTAAGCAAGTTGGGGATATCCCCAAAGCAAGTTGATTTTTCATGTTTCCGATAGTGGAAACATAGAAAAAATTCTGCCTATGGATGTCCATAGACAGTGCCTGCTATTATGCTCTGTGTCATGACACAGGCAGTGCTTGCTGTTTTAGTAAGATAAGCAAATGGATTTTAAGTTGTGTGGCTAGCTTGTCCCGAACCTATAAGGGGATTGCCACTCGCTTTAACAGAAAAATTTTTTGTGAAATAGGAAAGGATTCTACATATTTACCATTTAGAATAATATTTGGGGCAACTGAAATGAGAGCCGATATGAAAACAGAATATTGCAATATACATACGGGACGTGAGGATATGTGTAGCCACTATGTAGGTGCGCCACGATATGCCTGCCCTGATTCATTTCGGGGTAAACGTGAGGGAATGGAAATAATCTATTGAAGCAAAGGCATTGAGCGATAAAAAACTGACAAAATGTACAGCAGTTGTGCAGGGCGCTGAGGCATATCCGTGATAATGATACTTCTGAATTTCCGGTTGAAATTCAGTCATGAAATGACGGTGTGATTCCGATGTGGACAGCGTAATGACCTGTCACTTGTATGTAGTCTTATAGATTAAAAAAGCAGGAAAGATTGACAGGAAATTTAAGTTTTTGAGTGTTAAAACAGCGTAAGGGCAGTTATAAACGTAACAGTTTGTAGCCGTCCTTTTTTGCGTTCACATGGAGGAAGTGCTTATGGTTGACGAATGGAGTGGGTTGGCAGATATGTTAGCAAATTTGATTGAAAAATATGCGTCAGATTTAGATATAGAAAATTTACCTGATATAGCAGGAGACAATCATGCGGAAGACGATGGAAATAAAGCAGAAGAATTGTCAAAAAATTGAAGAATGTGTATTGTTAATAATGAACACAAAAGATATAATAAACATGATAAGAGTGTCCAAACTATTACGGGAGAAAATGCCAAATAACGAGGTGACTATGGATTATAGAGAAGAAATTGGAAACTCAAATATGATAATTTATACAACAGAAGATGGCTTATCAAAGATTGAAACAATCTTTGATGGCGATACGGTCTGGCTGTCAAAGGCGCAGATGGCGGAGTTACTTCAGAGAGACCGCTCTGTAATTTCAAAACACATAAAAAATATATTTGAAGAAGGCGAGCTTTCCAGGGAAGGTAATGTGCAAATTTTGCACATTGCAAATTCAGATAAGCCCGTAGAATTTTATAATCTCGATGTAATCATTTCTGTTGGTTATCGTGTGAAATCAAAACGAGGCACGCAGTTCAGGATATGGGCAACCGGAATTTTGAAAGAGTATATGCGTAAAGGCTTTGCGCTGGATGATGAACGCTTGAAAAACTTAGGCGGCGGTGGATATTTTAAAGAACTGCTTGAACGAATCAGAGATATTCGTGCGTCTGAAAAGGTGTTTTACAGGCAGGTATTGGAGATTTACGCTACCAGCATTGACTATGACCCGAAAGCTGAAATATCCATTCAGTTTTTTCAGAAGGTTCAGAATAAAATTCATTATGCCATTCATGGGCAGACGGCGGCGGAAGTTATTTATACAAGGGCAGATGCAGAAAAGGAATTTATGGGGCTTACCATGTTTGCAGGAAAGCAGCCTACATTGCGGGAAGCCGTCATTGCCCAAAATTATCTGGATGAAAAAGAACTTCGTGCAATGGGACAGCTTGTGTCGGGATATTTGGATTTTGCAGAACGTCAGGCAGAACGGGAACAGGTTATGACCATGAAAGATTGGGCGAAGCACTTAGACCGGATTCTAACAATGAGCGGCGAACAGTTATTGTCAGGAAATGGAAGTGTGACGCATAAGCAGGCGGTGGAAAAAGCAACCGGAGAATATAAAAAATATAAAGAGCGTACTTTAAGTGATGTGGAACAAGATTATTTAAACTCGATAAAAATACTGGGTAAAAAGGCAGATAAAGAATAAAACTTGTAGATTTATAAAAGGATGTGGTTATCAAAATGTAAAAGTGCAACGGGCGTTGCATAAATGGAGAATATATGCACAGAGGAAGAATAAAGGTTTATACATATACAAGAGTATCTACAGCTATGCAGACAGACGGCTATTCTTTAGACGCACAGAAAGCCAGAATGAAAGCATTTGCTGATTTTAATAATTATAAAATTGTCGGTACATATGAAGATGCTGGAAAATCCGGCAAATCCATTGAGGGGCGGTTAGAATTTAACCGTATGATGGAGGACATCAAGTCAGGGAAAGACGGCGTTTCCTTTGTTCTTGTTTTTAAACTGTCCCGATTTGGCAGAAATGCTGCGGACGTACTTTCTACATTGCAGATTATGCAGGATTTTGGCGTAAATCTGATCTGCGTGGAAGATGGAATTGATTCTTCCAAAGACGCAGGGAAACTGATGATTTCCGTACTGTCAGCAGTTGCAGAAATCGAACGGGAGAATATTCGCGTGCAGACGCTGGAGGGGCGTATTCAGAAAGCCCGTGAGGGAAAATGGAACGGCGGATTTGCGCCATATGGTTATCAACTGATAGATGGCAAACTTCAGATTAACGAAGAAGAGGCAAAAGCTATCCGCACAATCTTTGAACAATATGTACATACAGATATTGGCACTAACGGTGTTGCAAAATATCTTGAAACCCACGGCATTCATAAAATACAGCGGCAGAATGGCAAAAATCCTCTTTTTGATGCGCATTTAGTGCGCTTGATTCTGAAAAACCCGGTATATTGCGGTAAAATTGCTTATGGACGCAGAAAGACAGAAAAAGTCCGTGGAACACGAAACGAGTATCATCTTGTGGAGCAGGATAATTATATTCTGGCAGACGGACTGCATGAAGCTATTATTGCGGAAGATGTCTGGCAGGCTGA
The DNA here is from genome assembly GCA_910577185.1 of uncultured Acetatifactor sp. Classification (GTDB taxonomy): domain Bacteria; phylum Bacillota; class Clostridia; order Lachnospirales; family Lachnospiraceae; genus Acetatifactor. The sequence continues at coordinate 2,105 of CAJTLR010000100.1, read as the reverse complement.
TTATTTCGCGCCAGCGGATCCAGAGCGGAACGTAGTTCCGCTCCACTGATTTTCCTTAGCGAACCACCGGTTCGCCTTTGGGATCCACCTCGCAGGATTATTTCCTGGGTTTTGCGAAATACTCTCTCATGTTCATGCTACCTGTTTCTATCCAATAGGCAGTATGTGCATAGCGGTCCACTATGGCTTCCGCCTGGACGCCCTCGCCAAGCCGCTTGATCCAGTCATCTTTCCGGTACTGGGTGCAGAAGATAGTAGAGGTGGAGTCAGAACGCCGCTCCATCAGTTCAAAGAGAAAGTACAGCGCACTGTCCGATATGTCTGAAACCAGCCATTCATCCAGGATGAGGAGCGGGATTTTTCCATACCGGTTCAGCAGCTTCTTCGGGCTGCCTGTGATGGCAGCACAGTCACCGTATTCCATGAGCAGGTCAGGAAGGCGGATATAAAGGACCCTGAACTGGTTGAGGCATGCCTGTTTCCCCAGGGCACAGGCCAGATATGTCTTGCCTGATCCGGTAAATCCCTGCAGGACGATGCTCTGGCGGGCATCGATGTACTGGCAGCCAGACAGGTTTCCAAGAAGCTCCCTGTTCAGCCCCCGGCCTTCATGCAGGATGCCCTGCATGTCCGCCTGCGGGAAGCGAAGTCTTGCAGACCTTATGAGCCTCTGAATCTTTGCGTTGTACTTTTCCTGATAGACATAATCCACCAGCCGCTGCATCCTGTCGTCAAACGGCAGCCCCAGTGTGGCTGGCTCAGCCTGCTGTGCCTCCAACCCGGAGATGATTTCGCCAAGGTTCATTTCGCGCAGTTTGCGCCTGCTCTCATCATTGATCATTCCGGCCACCTCCATAGTAATCGCTGCCACGCAGGTACCCCATGGGTGTTTTTGCCTTGTCGGAGGCTTTCTTCTGTTCCATGTAGATTTCATCTTGACTGGCGGCCAGTATGGAGCTAAGATGGTGGTAACGGGGCTTCTTAATCCCATTGGTTACTGCGAATTCATAGGCGGCTTCCAGGCGCGCTTCGGAGTACTTATTGCTCAACCGCAGAACAGCCAGGGCAGGATTGTAGCCCTGTTCTTTTATGGATACGCCCTCGAAGATCCGGTCAACCACTTCTGCCGTATATTTCCCGATGGCGCCCGCCCAGTTTTTGATGCGTACATCGTCCCGTGGAGAGATACGGAACTTGTTCGGCATGTCCTCCTGGTGGGTGGAATACTGGTTCTTCCTGCCGGATGGGAAGCGGTTGTGGGTCGCGGTGCGGGTGCTGCCGCTGTAAATCTCCACGGTGCTGTCCGTGACTTTCAGGTCTGCCGTTTTGCGGGCATACTGGTAAGGACAGGAATACCGGTTGTATTCAAACACCACATGGAAGTCAATGTTCACTTTCCTGCCGTATACCCATGTGGCAATCTCATAAGGAATGGAAGGCAGGGGATGGAGAAAAGGCTTTTCATCCAGGTAAGCTTCATAGCGGCTGCCTTCCCGTTTCTGGAAGCTGCTGTGGTTAAAGGCATCAAGTTTTCGGGATACGGCAGCCTTCAGCTCATCAAAGGAGCAGAACATTTCATTCCTGAGCCTGGCGATGACTGCGGTTGCAACCTTGCCGACAGTCCCCTCCGCAGATGCTTTCTGTTTGGGCTTGCGGATTCCCGCAGGCATGCTGGCTGTCTGGTAATGGCTGCCAAGGGCTTCATAATCAGCCGTCAGGACGATCTCCCCTTCCCTGGGTTGGGACACGACGCCTGTCTTCAGGTTGTCGCAGATGAGGCGTGTGGCCACACCGCCAAAGTACTGGTACATATGGACATGGGCGCGGATGAAGGAATCCATCTTCATGTCCCGGCAGGGCCCTGCATAGGAATACTGGCTGTATGGCAGGGTCGCCACGAACAGATAGACTTTCACGGCTTCCCCTGTTGCCGTATCTACATGTTCCATCACCGGGCCTGACCAGTCCACTTCGACTGCATCTCCCGGTTTATGTTCCAGATGGTTTGTCAGCTTGTTCACAATGGCATAGTCGCTGTATCCTTTGCAGTATTTCGTGTATCCCATGGGAATGCTGCCAGCCGCCCTGCACTGGTCCTGGTATTC
>CAJTLR010000099.1 GCA_910577185.1 uncultured Acetatifactor sp. | reverse complement strand
CTTAAAGAGTAATTAATTTTTGGAAACTGGATTAGCATCCACATCCGCATCCGTTACCGCATCCGCCGCAGCAGAAAAGCAGAAGGATGATCCACAGACAGCTGTTACCGCCGCATCCGCATCCGTCGTTTCCGCCGAAGAATCCGTTACCACATCCGCCGCCGCAGCAGCAAAGCAGCAGAAGAATCCAGATCCAGCTTCCGCAGCCGTTGTTCTGATTGTTTGCGCAACCGCAGGAATCATTGCAGCCACAATTTGTAGCAGTTAAGTCACTCATGTTTTTTGCCTCCAAAGGTTTATTTATGGTTTATTGTATGCCGGGGGGCATGTCAATGTTTCCTGGGGAAGAAGAGGAATTTTGTGAATTCAAAATACCCTGTTACAATTTGCCAGAAACAAAACATGTCCATATGTGGCAAAAAGACTTGAAATAATTTTCAGATGGAGTAAAATAGAAAATGAAAACGAATGATGCATAGGGAAAAGGCATGGAACGAAAAGTTTTGATCGTTGAGGGCAGGCAGTTTAGGACGGAAAGCGACTATGCCCAGGCAAAACGTGACAAAGAGCTGATAGATAAAATCCGGGGGGAAACGGATTTCGGGGACAGAGAGGCATTGGAACGGCTGCGAAATGACCTTCGCGGCGGCAGATATAAATTTATGACGCTGCTGGGGCGTGATTTCCTGGACGAAGTGGAAGAACTGCTGAAAAAGAGCCGGGCAGACAATCCGGCCGCAGGGACGGCAGGACGCAGGCCTGACGCAAGGCATCCTGGGTTCCCGGGACAAAAAAAGGGGATGCGGGCCGGAAGCAGGAATGCTTCCCTGGCGTCCGGCAGACAGGCCCCCGGGCAGGCCGGGAATTCCGGCGGGAAAAAGAATCGTTTCGGCCGGCAAAGTTCCGGAAGGGACACAGTGGTGGATGAACGGTTCGTGGCAGAGGAACTGCGGAAGCGGGAAAAACGCCGGAAACTGACCATATTTGTCTGCAGTCTGGCAGCGGCATGCTGCCTGGGGTATTTCGGTATTTATTCTTATTATATATACCGGACCCGGAGCACTTACCAGAAGATGAGTGAGTTAAAAGAAAAGACGGCTGCAGCCGCTTCCCAGGCGGATACCGGCCCTTTATATACCCTGGATGGAGATCCGGAGGACAGGGAAGTTCTGGATGAATATAAAAATTTATTATTACAGAACAAAAAGCTAATCGGATGGGTAAAAATTGACGATACTAATATAGATTACCCTGTCATGCAGACTTCTGACAATGAGTATTATCTGGACCATAATCTGAACCAGGAATATGATAAAAACGGAACGATTTTCATGGATAAGGACTGTGACGTGCTCAAACCAAGTACCAATTACATATTATATGGGCACCACATGAAGAGCGGGCAGATGTTCGGGCAGCTGGATTTATATAAGAAGCAGTCTTTCTATGAAGAACATCCCTATATCCAGTTTGATACCATATATGAAAAGGGAACCTACCAGGTTATGTATGTGTTCCGTTCCAGGGTATATAAAGAGACAGAGATCGTATTTAAATATTATCAGTTTATCGACGCAAACAGTGAACAGGAGTTTGATTCCAACATGGCGGAAATGGCAGAAATGTCCCTCTATGACACGGGAGTGACCGCTGAGTATGGGGACCAGCTTCTGACACTTTCCACTTGTGACTATCAGGAGACGGACGGACGGTTTGTGGTAGTAGCGAAAAAAATCGCAAAGGAGTAATGGAAATGACAAAAGTTGTGAAGAAAAAGGCCCGGAGACTGAGAAGGACGCTCCGCAGGACGCTGGGGACGCTGTTTTTGATATCTGCGCTGGTAATAGCTGCGATTCCGGTGGATTATCTGCAGGCTACGGGAGCAGATGGCACGGATGTGGTGGCGCCGCCGGATGCCGGGAGTACGCCGGTTGATGAAAACTGGGGAACCCTGGCAGAAAAGTATCCGGAAATGGCAAACGCTATTCCTACGGTGAAGGAGACTGATGTTATTTATACCACGGGTGACAATAAGTTCCAGTTTGCCTATGTGTCGGATGGCAAAGATGTGTCAGCCGTCATTTTGGGATATTCGGGCGGGGCATTATCGGGAGGAACGCTGGCGATTCCTGATGAAATAAAGTATGTGTATTTGCAGATGACCGCCAATGACGGTACCGGAAGAGGGTATGTGGCAGTTGGAAAAAGCGGTAATTTCCTTTATTACCGGATTCCGATTATGCAGGATGTCATCGACCCGGACACTAAGTTACCGGTAAAAGATGAAAATGGAAATGTGGTACAGGAACCCAGCGGTAAGTATGAATATTTTCCATGTTCGTATGAAAAGGAAAGCGTATGGAGCGAACTGGATGAAGATTTGTATTATTATCCCGATAACAAGATTCCGGAGCCGGATGCATCAGGCAATGTTTCAGATCCCATAGCCGCAAGTGACCCGAATTTCCAAAGAATCAAAAACCTGCAGGTGCAGTATATCGGAAACCAGTATCTGAAAACGGGTAGCAAAGTTGTCACGAATCCTGATGGCACCACCTCAACCGTTGACGTTCAGGGAACATGGCAGGTGGCCGGAACCGTGGATTATGCAAATAAGGATAAAGGTGTTTTTGCCCAGAACGGTACGAATATCACTACCCTGGAGGTAGGCTCGAGCATGCGGGGAATCGGTGATTATGCCTTCTACGGATGTACCAACCTGGAAGGAATTACCCTGAATGATGGTCTGCAGGTCATTGGAATAGGCGCTTTTGCAGAGTGTATCCGTATGAGCCAGGCAAATATCAGACTGAATTCCGCAATCACGGTAATCGGTGATAATGCTTTTTATAATTGTATGGCTCTGACCGACTTTACAGTGCCTGCTGCGGTAAGGAAACTGGGGAAATCCGTATTTGAGGGATGTTCGGCGCTTAAAAACATTGACCTGACCGGAAAGGATGCACCGGTAGCGTTGGAATCGGTGGGGGAAAACGCTTTCCGAAACTGTTCCAGCCTGGAAAGCCTGACTTTTCCCACCATGACCACATTTGAACAGGAGATTCCCATTACCATGTTTGAAGGGTGCAGTTCGCTGAAGTATATTGAGGCGGCAAACCTTGGCGTGAACTTTACGGGCACTCCTGACGAGTTTAAACATTTTAAAAATAATGTTGTGCCCAGTACCTTCTATTTTAAGGGAATCAAGGATTCGCCCCTGCACCAGACGGCAACGGCCAATGATATTGCATATAGTTTTTTTGATGATACGCTGGGAGAATATGTTTACGAGCTGAAAGTGCCTGAGATTCCGGGACAGACGGACGGCAAAAAGGCAGTCTGCTGGGTAAACGACAGCGGAAAGCTTGTAAAGTGTGAAATGGAATCCGGAATGCATACGGTTACCATCCCCGTTATTATCGGTCCCAATGACGTAAAAATTATTGCCGAGAGGACTTTCCAGGATAACTGTGCGCTGGAAAAGGTTACCATTCCCGGGGCGATCACAGGAATTGAGCAGAATGCTTTCCGCGGCTGTCATAAACTGGAAGATGTTATTTTTGAAAATCCGCCGGAAGACATGGTCATCGGTGGAGGCGCTTTTAAGACCCAGAATGTAGGAGTACATCAGGCAGACTGCGATAATAAAATGTATACGGATCCCAATGAAAGGCCGGAAAATAAAACGCCTCATCTGAATTTTGTGGGGCCCATTTCCAATAGTGCCGTTCCGTTTGTGTATGCCATGACCCCCGGTGAAAACATCAATGCGGGTGAGCAGGATCTGACATACATTACTTATCAGAGCGGCTGGCCCACCAATCTGGAAGTGCGGTACAATCCGAATACTGATAAAAACGAACTGGTTGACTATCCCACCCTCAAAAAGATGGAGGAAGGGAAGTATGCGCCCAAAGGCGGTACCGGCAACACTGGTTATGCCTATATTACGCAGGAATATGCAACTGCAGCCGTATCGGCGGCAGAGAAATACAGGGCAGGCAACCAGGGCGATCTCACAGAGGATGAGAGTAATATTCTGGCGGCAGCGCTGAATATGGTGCTCCCGGATGGCATTGAAGCCATTGGAACCCATGTGACGCCTCAGGCAGACGGAAGTGTTATAGAAGAAGGCCTTTTTGAATACAAGGAGAGGGAAGAGGAGTGGGCAGACAATGCTAACCTGCGGAAAACCATAACCGCGGAGGGCATTGAGGAGGTACAGCCCAATGCCTTTAAGGGATGCAAATACCTGGAGGGAATCACTTTCAGTGACAAAACCACGGCTATCGGAGATCATGCCTTTGAGAACTGCGTCGTACTGAAGAATGTGAGCATTCCTGCCACGGTAAGCAGTCTGGGCCTGAGTCCCTTCCGTGGATGTGAGGTTTTAAGCGAGGTAAACTTTAACGAGAGCCCGTACTTTTCCTGTGAAAATTCCGTTATTTTTGAATTAGGGGAAGAGGGCGTGCATGTGGCGCTGGTGGAGTACCTCAACGGCAAGGTGCCCCATATTGTAGACGCAAAAGATGTGGAGGGAATTACTTCCATTTATCCGGAAGCTTTCATGAACAGTAATATAGAATCGGCTGATCTGAGCACCACGAAACTGGAAGAAATTCCGGAGAGCGCTTTCCAGGGAACCGACAGACTGTTTTCCGTGACACTGCCCAACGGATGCAGGAGAATTAATAAAAATGCCTTTGCGGACAGCAATATCCGGCAGCTGGTGGTGCCGGCAACGGTAAATGTAATCAGCGACCAGGCATTTGCCCATATTGATACGGAGAATCCGGAGTATACGGCGCTGACGTTTTACGGTCAGAAAGGTTCCGTGGCGGAAGATTATGCCCTGACTTATAATATCAACTTTTCCGAAAAGCCGCCGGAATATGAAGTAAGGCTTTTTGATGAAGAGGGCAATCTGGTACGGAGTATTTATGTGGAGCAGGGGCAGCCGCTGGTGATTCCCGACGATCTGGAAGACCTGCCTCCCGTGAAGGGATATACCAGGCTTACCTGGACACCGTCGGAGGGAACCATTATTACAGAGATTACCAATGTCTATGCAAAGTATGTTCCAATGGAGCCTTCGGAATACCAAAAGACCGTGAATTTTATTGCGTTTGACAAGGAAACCGTGATCAGCACCCAGACCGTAACACCCGGGGAAAGCGCTGTTCCACCCATTGCACCTGAAGAAGAGGGCTATGAGTTTACAGGATGGTGGCCGGAAGAGATGGAGATTACGGACGAGACGGAAAATCCGTACAATATTTATGCTCAGTACGAAAAAATTGACTCTGCGGCAAATACCCATACCGTGACATTCCTGGATTATGACCAGACATTCCTGTATACCCAGTCCGTGGAACACGGCAAGGACGCTACCGCGCCCAGAACCCCTTCCAGGGAGGGATATACTTTCAAGGAATGGCTGCCGTATCCGGTCAATGTAACGGAGGATATGACAGTAGTGGCACAGTATACCGCCGATAACAGTGGAAATCCGGGTACGTCAGGTTCGCCGACTCCGCCTCCCGGAGGCAGTGGGAGTCCTTCACCTTCGCCTTCTGCTTCGCCTTCCACGTCTCCAAGTCCCGGAGGCCCCGGCGGCGATGGTAATGGCGGGAACACCGGTTCTGGTAATGATGTGAAGATGTATACTCTGACCGTGCGCAACGGAAGCGGAAGCGGTACGTACGCGGCCGGATCCCAGATTATCGTTGTGGCAGATGAACCCGGCCGGAATATGGTATTTGACAACTGGACGGTTTCCCCGGCAGCCACATCCGTGACGGATAAGACGCTTTCTGCCATGGCCATCACCATGCCGGCGAATGATGTGGCAGTGATCGCGAACTATAAGTCCAGAACCACGGGAACCGGAAATACATCCAGCTCCAATACTGTCCGGCCCGGCGGTACCACGGGAACCGTGAATAATGGCGGTACGCAGGTTATCATTGACAAAAACGGATTATCCAACACCGGAGTGGTGTCTGCCACGGTAAACGGATCTTCCGACAATTTTGTGATCAAGGTGACGGAAGACAGCGCTGCCACGGAAGCAGTGTTAAAGGCATTGCAGGCAGAGTACGGCAGCCTTGACAACATTAAGTATTTCCCCATGGATATTTCACTATATGATTCCACCGGGAAGACGAAAATCACAGATACTACGGGACTGTCCGTGAGCATCACCCTGCCGCTGCCGGATTCCCTGATTCCTTATGCGGGCAATAATAAGGTGGCGGGTGTGGTGAATGACAAGCTGGATAAGCTGACACCGAAATTTACCACAATCAGCGGGGTTTCCTGCATCACCTTTACGGCAGAGCATTTCTCGCCTTATGTGATTTATGTGGATATCACGAATCTGTCTGACGGAACCATATCCGACAGTACGCCTACCACAGGTGACGGGATACATCCAAAATGGTTCTTGTCCATTGGCCTTGCGTGTCTGTCCTTTGTAATGTTTGCCATGAAGGACTCGGGAAAGGCTTCCAGAAAAAAACAGAAGGTCAGAGTAAGGGCATGAGAGGATAATATATGAGAAGGAAAAAGCGTATTTTAGGTGTCATCATGGTAGTTGTGGCGCTGACGATCATGCTGCTTCCTGTATCGGAGGCGGGTGCTGAGACACAAGCCTCCGATTTTCGTATGGAGGGAAGCACCTTGGTAAAGTACCGGGGATCGGACAAAAATGTGTCCATTCCAAGTACCGTGGAGACCATCGGCAGAAGCGCCTTTGAGGACAATGCCAATATAGAGCTTGTGGTAATACCCAATTCCGTGAAGAAGATAGATCCCTATGCGTTCTGGGGATGCGGTAATCTGGATACGGTAGTGCTGGGGAAAGGCCTGAAAGAAGTAGGGGATTATGCCTTTGCAAAATGTGGCGGACTGGAGCAGATGGTGATTCCCGCCAATGTTATTTCCATTGGAATTCAGGCTTTCGCCGATTGTGCAAACATGACGGATATCAGCATTCCCCGTGAGACAACAAGCATACATGAGACAGCATTTGAGGGCTGTGTGCGTCTGGCTATTCACTGCGAGGAGGGAAGCACCGCCGACCAATATGCGGAAAGCTTTTATGAACGCCAGAAAGAGATGCCGGGATACGGGGAAGCGGTGAAGGATGAACCCGGTGTCCGGGAACCGGATACCGGCGACACAGATCAGGCACCGGACAACGACCAGCCTGCGGTGGAGTACGATCCGGTGGAAAACGGAAATGAGCTGGGTTCCACCAGTGTGGTGGGAAACCAGGCTGTGGTTTTGATGGACAATACAAAACTGAATGTAGTGACCAGCGGAAGGGAGCAGGAGGCTGTACAGCCCGGGACCGGGGATGTACTTCAGCAGAGTCCGGAGGGCGGGATTCCCAAATTTGCCATTGTGGACGGGCGTCTGGTGGCTGACCAGGCTTATTACTGCAGCATGACACTGGGGGAGGTGACTTTGCCGGAAGGAATCACGGAAATCGGCGAATTTTCCTTTGCCAGGAGCTCCGTGACATCCGTAAATCTGCCGGAAGGGCTGGAAAAAATCGGTTACAGCGCTTTCTATCATTGTGACAGCCTGAAAAAAGTGGTGATTCCGGATTCTGTGATGTGTGTGGAGCCCAAGGCTTTTTCCCGTTCGGGCTGGGTGGAAGATTTTCTGCAGGGTAAGGATGCCGGCACACCTGCAGAAGAAGCGTTCCTCATAGAGGGAGGTGTGCTTGTGGCTTACAGGGGAAGTACGCCGGAAGTGAAAATCCCTGAAAGTGTCCGCGTGATCGCCGGGGAAGCATTCCGGAATCATGAGGAGATAGAGCAGATTACCCTGCCGGACAGCCTCCGGGTGATAGGGGAGGGAGCATTTGAAAACTGCTCCGGGCTGAAGCAGGTCTCTTTCGGACAAAATATAGAGGAGATCAAGGACAGGGCTTTTCTGGGCAGCGCCCTGCAGAAAATGAACCTGCCTGCATCGGTAAAGAAACTGGGTCTGAAGGCCTTGGGGGATGCGGCGGTCACTTATGAAGGGGCCGAGCCGGAGAGAACATATGAGTCTTCCGCCACCAGACTTTCCAATGCGGATTACCGTGTGTATGGGACCCAGGAAGAGCAGGATCCCGGTGTGACGGTGGAAGGTGTGGAGGAAGTTTTCGGCGTTTCCCCGTCAGAACATCTTCGCAGAGGGGCGACCCTGCTGGCAGAGGCCGACAGAAATTACACTCTGACGGTAAAAAAACCGGAGGATACCGGGGGGATGGAAGCCGCTTTCGCACGGGCGCTTCAGAAGCCGGTTCCGGAAGACTTGTTTTGTTTTGAGCTGACGCTTACGGATGACAGCGGGATTCCCCTGACAAAGCTTGGACGGCAGTCCCTGAGTGTGGTGCTCCCCATACCGGAAACCCTGCTGGGGCAGGAATTAAGGGTTTTTACGCTCGACAGGAATGGCCAGCTGGAGGAACTGAAGGCAGACCGTGTTCAGATTGATGGTATGGAGGCAATACAGTTTCGGACAGATTATCTGTCTTTGTTCGGGATCTGCGGAGCCGGGGAAGCAGAAAACAAATAAAATACTTTAGAACACATTGAAATTTTCCCGGCATACAATAAATGAAAGATATGCCGGGATTTCATTTATGCAGCGTGTGAGAGAATTGACGGCAGGAAATGTTCCCAGGGAAATGGATGGCAGGGGCGTGACAATTGCAGTGCTTGATACGGGGGCGGGTGTCATGTTACTGCCGTTATCGGCAAATGTGCTTCCGTGGGAAGAGGCCGCGGTGTGGAGGAGGAAACCAGGGATGCGCCGCGCCGGGGAAGCCGAAGCCGGCAGGAAGACGCGCGGCAAAGGAATCGAACCGGCAGGGTGAAAACCGGTCCGGGAATAAACTCTAAAGGCAGGGGGGACATAAATGGAAAAGGGTTCAAAGGCGAATCTGCTCTGGAAATTATTTTTCAGTACACTGTACATAAGCGCCTTTACATTTGGCGGCGGTTTTGTGATCATTACTTTCATGAAGAAAAAGTTTGTGGACGAACTGCACTGGATCAATGAGGAAGAAATGCTGGATATGACGGCCCTGGCCCAGTCATCTCCGGGAGCCATTGCAGTGAATGCGGCGATTCTGGTGGGATGGCGGGTGGCGGGAGCCATAGGGATGATCACAGCCGTCATAGGCACCATTCTGCCCCCCATGCTGATTCTCACAGCGGTATCCTTTTTTTATCAGGCGTTTGCCGCGAACCGTTATGTGGCATTTCTGCTGAAGGGAATGCAGGCAGGAGTAGTTGCGGTGATTCTGGATGTGGTATGCAATCTGGGGGGAAATGTGCTGAAAACACGGCAGATTCCTTCCTATGTGGTCATGGTGGCGGCTTTTGTGGCTACATTTGTCTTTGGGATAAATGTGATCTATATTATCCTGGCTGCCGCGGCGGCAGGTATTCTTATGGAAATATGGAAGAGAAAAAAGGGGGTACATGAATGATTTATCTTCAGCTGTTTCTCAGTTTTATCAAAGTGGGGATGTTCAGTATCGGCGGAGGATATGCCGCCATGCCCCTGATTCAGAGTGAAGTAGTGAACGGACACGGCTGGCTGACCATGAATGAATTTACGGATCTGATCACCATTGCGGAGATGACACCCGGGCCCATTGCGGTGAATTCCGCCACTTTTGTAGGGATCCGTATCGGTGGAATCCCGGGGGCTTTGGTTGCCACCGGCGGCTGTATTCTGCCGTCCTGCGTTATCGTGTCCGCGCTTGCCCTTCTGTATAACAAATACAAAAACGTGTCCACACTGCAGAGTGTCCTGTCAAGCCTGCGGCCCGCCGTGGTTGCCCTGATTGCCGCCGCCGGTCTTTCCCTGCTGCTGAATGTGGCCGGGGACAAGGTACTTCTGCTTTTGTTTGCGGGAGCACTTTT
>CAJTLR010000098.1 GCA_910577185.1 uncultured Acetatifactor sp. | reverse complement strand
GACAGTAAAGTCGCAAAGGCGCACGAGAGGAACTTTTATGAGATTCCTTTCGAAATAAAAGTTTCGCTCATGAAAGGTGTGTCGAAGCGACTTTACCCTTTAGTGCTATCGCGCAGCGATTTAATTAGGAGGGCTTATCATGAATATACAGAAATTTACACAAAAATCCATGCAGGCGGTGGAAAAATGTGAAAAACTGGCTTATGAGTACGGAAATCAGGAGATCGAGCAGGAACACCTCCTGTATGGTCTTCTCACTTTGGAGGACAGTCTGATTCTGAAGCTGGTAGAGAAGATGGAAATCCAGAAAGAACATTTTGTAAACCGGGCGGAACAGGCCATAGGGAAACGCACCAAAGTGCAGGGCGGGAAGGTTTATGTGGGCCAGGATTTGAACAAAGTCCTGGTGGGAGCGGAAGACGAGGCGAAGCAGCTCGGGGACGAATATGTTTCCGTGGAGCATTTATTCCTGGCCATGATCCGGAATCCCAACCGGGAAATTGCACTGATATGGAAAGAGTACGGTATCACCAGGGAGCGTTTTCTGCAGGCACTGTCCACGGTCAGGGGGAATCAGAGAGTTACCAGCGACAATCCGGAGGCCACTTATGACACTTTGGAAAAATACGGACAGGAGCTGGTGGAAAAGGCCAGAAACCAGAAGATGGACCCTGTGATCGGAAGGGATACGGAGATACGCAATATCATCCGGATTCTGTCCAGAAAGACCAAAAATAATCCCGTGCTGATGGGGGAACCGGGTGTGGGCAAGACAGCGGTGGTGGAAGGACTGGCCCAGAGGATTGTGAGGGGAGACGTGCCCCAGGGGCTGAAAGACAAGAAGATTTTTGCCCTGGACATGGGAGCCCTGGTGGCAGGCGCCAAATACCGGGGGGAGTTCGAGGAGCGTCTGAAGGCGGTGCTGGAGGATGTGAAAGGCAGTGACGGACAGATCATTCTGTTTATAGACGAACTGCATACCATTGTGGGCGCGGGAAAGACGGACGGCGCGCTGGACGCGGGAAACATGCTTAAGCCAATGCTGGCCAGGGGAGAACTGCACTGCATCGGCGCCACTACCCTGGACGAGTACAGGCAGTATATCGAGAAGGATGCCGCCCTGGAGAGACGGTTCCAGCCGGTTATGGTGGAGGAGCCCACCGTGGAGGATACCATATCCATTCTGAGGGGGATTAAGGAGCGCTATGAAGTCTATCACGGGGTGAAAATCATGGATAATGCCCTGGTGAGCGCCGCAGTGCTTTCCAACCGTTATATTTCCGACAGATTTCTGCCGGACAAGGCCATCGACCTGGTGGATGAGGCCTGTGCCCTGATCAAGACGGAACTGGACAGTATGCCCACGGAACTGGATGAGCTGCAGCGGAAAATCATGCAGATGGAGATCGAGGTGGCGGCCCTGAAGAAAGAGGAGGATCATCTGAGCCAGGACAGGCTGGAGGACCTGCAGAAGGAGCTGGCCGAACAGAAGGAAGAATTTGCGTCCAAAAAGGCCCAGTGGGACAATGAAAAGGCCGCAGTGGATAAATTATCCAAATTGCGTGAAGAAATTGACGCCGTCAACAGCGAAATTCAGATTGCCCAGATGGAGGGGAATCTGGAGAAGGCGGCAGAGCTAAGCTACGGCACACTGCCGAACCTGAAAAAGCAGCTTGAACAGGAAGAACAGTCCGGCGCCGCTGACAGATCCCTGGTCAGGGAAAAAGTGTCTGACGAGGAAATCTCCAGAATTATTTCCAGATGGACCGGTATTCCCGTGTCAAGGCTGACAGAGAGCGAGCGTAACAAAACCCTGCACCTGGACCAGGAACTGCACAGTAGGGTGATCGGGCAGGATGAGGGTGTCACCAAGGTGACAGAGGCCATTATCCGTTCCAAGGCAGGTATTAAAGACCCGTCAAAACCCATAGGATCATTTTTGTTCCTGGGGCCTACCGGCGTGGGTAAGACGGAACTGGCCAAATCCCTGGCGGCAGCGCTGTTTGATGACGAGAATAATATGGTGCGGATTGATATGAGCGAGTATATGGAGAAATATTCCGTATCCCGGCTGATCGGGGCGCCTCCCGGATATGTGGGCTATGAGGAAGGGGGCCAGCTGACGGAAGCAGTCCGCAGGAAGCCCTACAGCGTCGTGCTCTTTGACGAGATTGAGAAAGCCCATCCGGATGTGTTCAATGTGCTTCTGCAGGTACTTGACGATGGGCGTATTACGGATTCCCAGGGCAGGACGGTGGACTTTAAAAATACCATACTGATCATGACTTCCAATATCGGTGCAAATTATCTTCTGGAGGGGATCGGCCCGGATGGGCAGATCGGCCGGGAGACGGAAAATCTGGTGATGAACGACCTGCGCAGTCATTTCCGCCCGGAATTTCTCAACAGGCTGGATGAAACCATTCTGTTCAAGCCGCTGACGAAGGAAAATATCAGGGGGATTGTGAACCTGATTATCGCGGATCTGAACCAGAGACTCTCGGATAAGGAGCTGGAGCTGGAACTGACGGACGAGGCCATGCACTTTATTGTGGAAAATGCCTATGATCCTGTATACGGCGCCCGTCCCCTGAAACGATATATCCAGAAATATGTGGAGACACTGACGGCAAAACTGATTCTTTCGGATACGGTCAGAACCGGCGACAAGGTGGAGATATCCCTTAAAGACGGCGAACTGACGGCCTCTGTGAAGCAATGAAACCGGCCCTTTAAAATATTTATTAAGAGCAATTTAAGAAATACGCAAGACCAGCTTCATAATTTCATAAGATTTATTCCTTACAATAAAACCATAAAAGGAAGGACACGGTGGAAGATGCAAAGTTATTCTGACCCTGGCAGGAACTGCCGGACGGGCGGAAAGAGGACAGCGGAAGCCGCAGTGTACGGCAGAATTGGAGGAATGCTATGAGAAAGAAAATGAAGCTGGTTTTAATCGGACTGGAGATAACGATTATCCTGGTTATGGTGACGATTCTGTACCTGGTGATGAACAAAACCAGCGATGGGCCCAAAACATACATACTGGATCCCGAGGTGCTGGAGATTCATGAGGAAGTGATTGAGCAGAAACAGGAGGGCGGCACCATGCACGGGTACATGAATGTGGCGCTGTTCGGCCTGGATGCGCAGACGGACAACCAGCTGTACAAGGGCAGCCTCAGCGACAGTATCATGATTGCCAGCATTAACCTGGACAATGGGGAAATCAGGCTGGTCAGTGTGTACCGGGATTCCTATTTAAACATCGGTCCCTACAAAGGACAGGACGAATATTATTGGAAATGTAATACGGCCTATTCCAGCGGAGGTGCCGAGCAGGCAGTAAAAATGCTGAATATGAATCTGGATATGGACATTACGGACTTTGTGGCCGTGGGGTATAAGGGGCTCAGCAGCGTGATTGATGGCCTGGGCGGTGTCTATATTGATGTGGACAGTGAAGAGATCACCCATCTGAATAATTACCAGATCGGGGTATCGGATGTGCTGAAATGCGATTATACACCGGTGACAGAGCCTGGCTACCAGCTTTTGAACGGCCTGCAGGCCACGGCATACTGCCGTATTCGTGCCACAGGGGGAGCAGGGGATGAAGGATGGGATTTTAAGCGTACCGCCCGCCAGAGGGAAGTATTGAAGGCAATCGAAGAACAGGCAAAAAAGACGGATCTGGCTACCCTGACAAAGGTGTTCAATGACTGTATCGGAAACATTTATACAAGTATTGAGTCCAAGGATATTTTGGCACTGATCGGAAATATTGCCAATTACAGTATTGTGGAGGAAGCCGGATTCCCCACGGTAGACCGCCGTACCACCGGAAATATCGGTGCAAAGGGAAGCTGTGTAATTCCGATGGATCTGGAGTCAAATGTAGTGTGGCTGCATCAGTTCCTGTTTGGTGACGAAAATTACCATGTGTCGGAAAGTGTGAAGGAATTCGATAAAAGGATTGCGGAAGAGACTTCCCGGTATCTTAAAAAATAACTACACCGGAAAAGAAAACGGAGAACTGGGAAAAGGCAAAGATTCCCTTCGGGATATATTTGGGGCCGGAAGGGAATCTTTTATGGTGTGGGAAAAACGCATAAATCAGGAGGTGGGGAAATGTTGCCAAAGGACCCGATGATACTTTTAAGCTTTGTCAATATGAAACTGAGGGATTTCTACGGCAGTCTGGACGTCCTTTGTGAGGAACTGGACGCGGATCGGCAGGAAATTGTGCAGAAACTGTCTTCCATAGGATATCACTATGACGGGGAAAAAAATCAGTTTGTATGAATGAAGTTGGCAGAAATGATGCATGTATGGTGTATGATTGGCAGGATAAATGCAAAAGAAAGCAAGGCGCAGCCTAAAACTGTGTGTTTCGGGAGGTATGTTATTTGGAGAAAAGAGTAAAATACACCATGATAAAGGGAGTGGCGCTGGTGTCAGTGCTGCAGATACTCGCTGGCATGAGCCTGACGGGGTGCGGGAAGGCAGAAGGAGAGGATACGAAGGGCGTGCAGTCACAGGAAAGCACGGCCCAGCCTGAATGGGAGGAGAAAGTGGAAGCTCCGGCCCCGGCGGTGAAGGGCACCAGGGTGGTGCTGGACGGCAGGGAGTATGATCTCGCGGACAGAAATACTTCCGTGAATGCCATTGTGGGAATTCAGGAGGTGGATGGTTATTGGATTGTGGAGGGACACATCAGCCCGTCCGCATCTTATTATGGCTTCTACAATATGGAAACCGGACAATGGGATAAGGAATTTACGGGTTACTGCCTTACCTGGGAGACGGTGGATGAAGAGGGCAGGGCAGTTCCGTTTTCTCTGGACAGTGTGGTATATGCCGTGGCGAATGAGGTATATGACAGTGATGATGAACTGCTGGGGAGAATTGACCTGGATGAGGCGGAATATGAATATATCTGGGAACTGAAGAGAACGGCGTCCGGGGTGGAAGTGCAGATTCTCAACGCGGCGGTGGAGGCACGGAATGTCACCATAGAGCTGGCATCTGCGCAGGCCCTGGCCGAACAATAAATGGAACTTAAAAAAATGTTCAAAAAAATGAAAAAAGAGGTTGAAAAAAAATGAAAATCTTGTATAATAAGATCTAGTTGTACCGGGTTTGCTTCTGTGGCTCAGTTGGTAGAGCGATTGATTCGTAATCAATAGATCACGGGTTCGAGTCCCGTCAGAAGCTTTTTACGAAAGAGGCCGCTGTCCGAATGGACTTGCGGCTTTTTATGCGCAGGGGCACGTAAGGAAATCAGCCGTTAAAGCGGCTCCATTGTCTGCAAGATGCTGTATTCACAGTAAAGCATTCTTTATGCACAGCGTTTTATCTGAAAATATCAAGGGTATATTTGTGAAAAGTTTCAGATTTCAGGAGAGAATTCTTCTCAACATTTCAAATAAAAGGAATCAGGAGGATAACATTATGGTGTTGACAAAGGAAGATTTATTGGCAATTTTCCAGATGCTGGATAATAAACTGCAGCCGCTGATAGACAGTGTCTGTTCCATGGAGGAAGAAGTATCTTCGGTAAAAAAAGAAGTGACTTCGCTCAAGGAAGAAATAACATCAGTGAAGGAAGACGTGTCTTCGCTGAAGGAAGAAATGACTTCAATGAAGGGAGAAGTGACTTCGCTGAAGGAAGAAATGACTTCAATGAAGGGAGAGATGACTTCGCTGAAGGGAGAGATGACTTCGCTGAAGGAAGAAATGACTTCGATAAAGGGAGACGTGTCTTCGCTGAAGGAAGAAATGACTTCGCTGAAGGGAGAAGTAACTTCGCTGAAGGAAGAGATGACTTCGCTGAAGGAAGAAATGACATTAGTGAAGAAAGACGTGTCTTCGCTGAAGGAAGAAATGACTTCGCTGAAGGGAGAAGTAACTTCGCTGAAGGAAGAGATGACTTCGCTGAAGGAAGAGATGACTTCGCTGAAGGAAGAGATGACTTCGCTGAAGGAAGAAATGACATCAGTGAAGGAAGACGTGTCTTCGCTGAAGGAAGAAATGACATCAGTGAAGGAAGACGTGTCTTCGCTGAAGGGAGAAGTGACTTCGCTGAAGGAAGAAATGGCTTCAGTGAAGGAAGACGTGACTTCGCTGAAGGAAGAAATGACTTCAATGAAGGGAGAGATGACTTCGCTGAAGGAAGAAATGACATCAGTGAAGGAAGACGTGTCTTCGCTGAAGGGAGAAGTGACTTCACTCAAGGAAGAAATGACTTCGGTGAAGGAAGAGATGTCTTCGATTAAAGGAGAAGTGACTTCGCTCAAGGAAGAAATGACTTCACTCAAGAAAGATATCCTGCCGCGTCTGCACAGAATAGAAATAGGATATCTGTCGGTATGTGACAGCATCCGGATTTTGAAACTGCAGCATGAAAATGATATTCTGCCGCGTCTGCAGAATATAGAATCATGTTATTTATCTACATATGAAAGGTATAAGAGCGGTATCGGGCAAATTGAGGCAATGCAGGCAGATATCGAGGTCATAAAGACCGTGCTGGTAAACCACAACGACAAGCTGCGGTGTCTGGTATAATGCATTCGGGATCTTGTGTGTGGGCACTCGGAGGAAATATTCAGTGTAACTGACGAGTGCCCGGCACAGCCGGGGATAAGGAGATTCCCCAGCCCTGGCCATAAGACATTAACGGCAATGGTTCACCGCTTGAAATCACATTTTAAACCGAATTTTTATCTGATGTTCAATAATCTGAATGGACTTGTAAAATCCCAGGGCGATGACACACAGTACAATAATGCTGGTGATTACCATATCCAGCTGGAACACCTGGGAACCGTATATGATCAGATACCCAAGTCCCCGTCTTGCAGCCAGAAATTCCCCGATGATGACACCCACCAGTGCCAGCCCGATGTTCACTTTGGCGGTACTGAGCAGGATAGGAATGGAACCGGGGAGCACTACTTTGAAAAAGGCATCTTTCCTGCGGCCTCCCAGGGTGTAGATCAGGGTAATTTTCTCCGCGTCAACTTGCTGGAATCCCGTGTAAAAGCTTATAATGGAACCGAATACGGCGACGGACATGCCGGCGACGATAATGGTTCGGGTTCCGGTGCCCAGCCACACAATAAAAAGTGGTGCCAGGGCGGATTTGGGCAGACTGTTTAACACTACCAGATAAGGTTCCAGTATTTCGGATAGTTTTGCCGAGTACCACAGCAGCGTGGCCATCAGAAGGCTGAACAGCAGCACCAGCAGAAAACTGAAAAGTGTCTCAAAAAGCGTCACTCCGATATGGGCCAGCAGGGAATTATGCTGCAGCTGATCTGCAAAACAGCGGATTACGCGGCTGGGGCTGGCAAAAAAGAAACTGTCTATCCACTTCAAATCCGCACTGATTTCCCACAGAATGAAAAAAAGGACAAATATCACCGTCCTCCAGGATGCGATTTCATGATGATGTTTCTTGTGTTCTCTGACAAATTTTTCCTGTGCGGTCAGTTCGCTGCAATTTTTCTGTCTGCATAATTTATTTTGTTTCATTTTCATGTGTCAGATCCTCCCATAGCATATTAAAATACTGTTGGAATTCAGGAGCATTTCTGGCAGCCAGAGGCGAGTCATCCGCAAGTGTAAGCCTGACATTCACTTCATTTTTTACTATGGCGGGACGGCCTGACAGAACGATGATTCTGTCGGCCAGGCTGATGGCTTCCGACAGGTCATGTGTGATAATGATCATCGTTTTCCCGGCAGCCCGGATCAGGCGGCAGATATCTGCGGACACGAAAAGTCTGGTCTGGTAATCCAGGGCGCTGAACGGTTCATCCAGCAAAAGCAGCTGGGGTTCCAGGGCCAGGGTGCGTATCAGGGCAGCACGTTGTTTCATGCCGCCTGACAGTTCGCTGGGGCGCTTGTCACGGAATTTGTCAAGTCCGTAATCTGTCAGAAGACGTTCCACGGTCTCCAAATGCTCCTTTGTCATGGCATGGTTTAGCTCCAGACCCAGGGTCACATTGCGGTAAACGGTACGCCATTCAAATAGATGATCCCGCTGAAGCATGTAACCTATTTTGGGATAGTGTAATGAACCGTCAGGATTGTTTACCGCAATGGTTCCTTCCTCTGGTGTAAGGAGACCCGCTATTATGGAAAGGAGGGTGGATTTGCCGCAGCCGCTAGGACCGACAATGGCAATGAATTCCCCCTCATGAACACCAAAGGATATATTGTCAAGGGCTTTTGTTTCCCCGTGCAGGCTGTGGTAGGAATAGCCGATATTTTTTAATTCCAGGATTTTTTGCATCTGTGCTATCCGAAAGCCCGGCTTTTCCCGGACTTCTATCCTTTTCTTTTTATATTAATGTATGAAGGAAAAGGGAAAGGAGTTCAGCCCTGGAAGAATAATTTTGCGCGGCGGTTCAGGCATCCGGCACGGTAAAGCCGGCAATTGCATTGTGCCAGCGGAATGTATTTACATGCAATTTTGCGGAAGGAAAAAGCCTTTTACTTGCGCCCGGAATTTTTTTGTGATAATATCAATAAGAAATCATGGAAGCGTATAACAGATACAGTGGAAAAAATAGGAGGGATGGGCATGGCACAGCTGTGGGGAGGACGTTTTCAGGGAGAGACAGACCGGAAAGCTTATGAGTTCAATGCGTCAATCCGTTTTGATAAGCGTTTATTTCATCAGGACGTCAGGGGCAGTGTGGCTCATGTTACCATGCTGGCGAAGCAGGGGATACTCTCGGACCAGGAGAAGGAGAGGATTCTGGGAGGGCTGGACAGTATTCGGGAGGATGTGGATGAGGGACGGCTGGAGATAGATGATACCTGCGAGGATATCCACAGCTTTGTGGAAATGCATCTGATCAGCCGCATCGGTGACACCGGCAAGAAACTGCACACGGGGAGAAGCCGCAATGACCAGGTTGCACTGGATATGCGGATGTATACCCGGGAGAGAGTGGAAGAAACAGATTTCCTGTTGAAGGAACTTCTGTCCGTCATACTGAACACCATGGAAGAAAATCTGGATACCTTCATGCCCGGATTTACGCATCTTCAGAAGGCACAGCCCATAACCCTGGCCCATCATTTCGGCGCGTATTTTGAAATGTTTTGGCGGGACAGACAGCGCATGAGGGATATTTATGAACGGATGAATTATTGTCCCCTGGGGGCAGGGGCCCTTGCAGGTACCACATATCCCCTGGACCGGGAGTATACGGCAGAGCTGCTGGGTTTTGCAGGGCCCACACTGAACAGTATGGACTCTGTTTCGGACAGGGATTATCTGATAGAATTCCTTTCGGCACTGTCCATGGTGATGATGCATTTAAGCAGGTTTTCCGAGGAAATTATAATCTGGAATTCCAATGAATACCAGTTTGTGGAGATCGATGACGCCTATTCTACAGGGAGCAGTATTATGCCCCAGAAGAAGAACCCGGACATTGCGGAACTGGTAAGGGGAAAGACCGGGCGTGTCTACGGAGCCCTTGTTTCGCTGCTTACTACTATGAAAGGCATTCCGCTTGCCTATAACAAAGACATGCAGGAGGACAAGGAGCTTGCTTTTGACGCCATGGATACTGTGCGGGACTGCCTGGTCTTGTTTACGGAAATGCTGCGCACCATGAAATTCCAAAAAGAGAATATGGCGCTCAGTGCCATGAACGGATTTACGAATGCAACCGACGCGGCGGATTATCTGGTAGGAAAGGGTGTACCGTTCCGGGACGCACATGGCATTATCGGCAGACTTGTACTCTATTGCGTGGAAAAGAAAACATCCATTGAGAACCTGGCGCTGGAGGAACTGAAGGAAATCAGTGATAGGTTTGAGGAAGATATTTATGAGGCGGTTTCCCTGAAAACCTGCGTGGAAAAGAGGCTTACCATCGGTGCGCCGGGGGCGGATGCCATGAAGGATGTGATTGAAAAATACAAGTCATTTCTGGAAGAATCCATTTGAAGCCTGAAGAAACATTTTCCGGCGGTATGGTGTTGGAGCCAGAATATCTTACGGACTCAACATTATGATACAAATCAAAGACCCCGCTGCAAGCAACGAGGTATCAAGCTTGCAATGCTGCAGAGCAGAAAGCGTCCAAAGGACACTTTGGTATTTGACCCTCGCGGCATCC
>CAJTLR010000097.1 GCA_910577185.1 uncultured Acetatifactor sp. | reverse complement strand
ACTAAAAACTCCTTGATTTTTTAAGGAAAATCACTTGACAATATAGGGAGGGAAAGATGAAATTCAGAAAAAGTATTGCGGCCCTGCTGTGCACCGCAGTCCTGGCCGGCGTTTTCACCGGATGCGGAAAGAAAGATATGGGAAGCGGGGAGACGGAAGAACCGGGCAGATACATGGAAACAAGAACGGAACTGTCGGGAGAAATGGCAGACTGGACGGTCAGGCAGCTTTTTACAAGTCAGGACCGGTTGCATATTCTGGCAGTGAAGCAGGAAGACGGAAAAACCCGTCTTCGGGAATGGGCACAGCAGGGGGAAACGTTTGAGGATGTGACCCAGGGCTGGCTGGCGTCCCTGGAGCTGCCGACTGACAAAGCCTGGCTGGATATCTCAATGGCAGAAACGAAAGATGGGATACAGTATCTTATGGCCGGTTATGAAGCTGTGGGCGAAGAATATTATATGGCACATCTGTGGAAGGGGCAGAATGAGACAGCGCAGGATATCACCCCGCAGAAATGGAGGACGTTCATGGAAGACTGGGATGGCTATCCGATTCCTTCGGGCATGGCGGCGCTGGAGGGAGGCATGCTGGCCGTTCTCTGTTTCCCGACTGTTGACATTTACAGCGGGGAAGACGGAAGCCTTACGGAGAGCTGGGAACTGTCCGGCCAGTATGATGCCATACTGGCAAACGGAAATGATTTCTATCTCTATGGCAGATCAGGGACCGGAACCGTGGGCACGGAGATCATAAAGTGCAGGGATGGAAAATATAATGCCGCAGAAACCATTGCATTTCCCATGGCCTCCGGCAATGTGGATTTTTGTGTCTGCAAGGATGGCACTCTGATGGCAGCGGGAAACGAAGGCATTTATAAAGGAACGGAAGGGGCAGACGGTTTTCACTGGGAGAAGCTCATGGAAGGTGTGGAAACGGATTTTTCCCTGACAGATTATTGGTGTACCGGCCTTGCCGTGATGGAAGATGGAAAGTTATACGCAATGTTTCAGGGACCGGACAGCGGGAAAACGCTGAACCGGTACGAATATGACCCGGATGCGGTCTGGGAGGTAAAAGAAAATCTGAAACTGTATGCGGTGTATGACAGCAGCATTCTGAAACAGGCGGCAGTGATGTATCACAGAACACATCCGGAAGTGATGATTACCATCGAATCAGCGTATCCCATGTATTATGACGGGGAAACGGACTATAATGCCATCTATCAGAACCTGAACACCACGCTGATGGGGGAGGAAGCGCCGGATATTCTTGTCATGGATCACCTGGATATGGATTCCTATGCAGACAAGGGGCTGCTGGAGGATATCGGTGATGTGGTGGAGCCGCTGGAAGAGGAGGGCAGGCTGCTTTCCAATGTAACAGGCGCTTATCTGCGGGAGGATGGCAGCAGGTATGCGGTGCCCCTGCAGTTTGCGTTTCCCATGATCGTGGGGAGGAATATTGGTGCAGGGGATATGGAATCCATGGAAACACTGGCGGCTTTTCTGGAAGGGCAGGAAGACAGATACCTTAGCCCCCGGACGGTGCTGGAACTGGTGGACCAGTTTTATCCTTATTTTTGCAGGGAAATGGTCAGGGACAAACGGCTGGACCAGGAGGTTCTGGGCAGATATCTGGACGCCATGAAAATCATAGGCAACAACTGCGGGATCATAGATTCACGGGACGAGAAAGAACGGGCTTCCAATGTGTGGGATCTGGCGTCGGAGGTGCGGCTGGCGATAGAAGATGTGGCCGGATTTAATGAATGTATGCTTCCTATATCCATCGCGGATTATATGGAGGGGGAATTTGCGGCATTTGAAAACTGTTTTATTCCTTCCGTGCAGATGGGAATTTGCACGAAGAGCAGTCATAAAGAAACGGCAAAGGATTTTCTGGAATTCGCCCTTTCCGAAACCGTCCAGGGCAGGGATTATTACAGCGGCTTTCCTGTAAATGCCGCGTCGCTGGAAGTGCTGGCCGGACGAGACCGGTCTGATGCGGAGGCAGAGGCAACCATAGAACTGGCGGAAGGGGTAGTGGAGTTTAAGATTCTGGATTATCCCGCGGAGACAGCAAAGAGACTGCTGGAAATCTGCAGGGGGCTGCAGAAACCGGCCGGGGAGGATGCGAAAATACGGGAAGTGCTGGCAGAGGCCCTGGAAGGATATCTGAAGGACACACAGTCCAGGGATGAGACAGTGAATCGAATAGAAGAAGGATTGAAAATGTATCTGGCAGAGTAGTGGGCAGAAAAAGTCAGGAAAAAACTTTTTGAAAAGAGAAAAAAAGAATTGACTTTTGTCGTATATGATGCTAGTATATCAATTGTGCGAAGCACATGCGGAAGTGTCGGAACTGGCAGACGAGCAAGACTAAGGATCTTGTGGCAGCAATGCCGTGTGGGTTCAAGTCCCATCTTCCGCATTTTACGGCGCAAGGCTGGACCGGGAAGGTTTGGTTCTGCGCCGTTTTGCGTAGGATAAGACGCGGGACCGGAGATAAAAACGGTTTCGCGTTATTTTATATACCTTGTTTTGTTATTGTTGTTCCTTTCCTTTTTCCTTGATGTTTTTGAAAAAGGCTGATATAATAATACAAACGAACATACAGTTTGAACAGCCTTAAGAAGTGCCAGAGTGCGGTGCCGGGGGTAACCATGCTTGTGGGAGGAATGGAAGTATGATGAGAGAGAGAAAAAAAGATCAGTCAATCCGTTTTTTTGTGGTCAGCCTTATTGGTGTTTCCGCGCTTATCATCGGTTTGTTTGTGATGTTGTCAGTTTATATGAATCAAAAGAGCGCAGAGACCATCGAAGAGGTGGGGAAGCTTTATATGACGGGCATGAACGAACAGATTGTGCTGCATTACGAGACGGTCATGGAACTGCGCCTTTCCCAGCTGAGTGCCATAACGGAGACCATCGACTATGACAGCGAAGAGCCGCGGGATCTTCTTCTCGGATCCCTTGACTACAGTGCAAAGGCAAGGGGGTTTACGTATCTTGCCCTATATTCCCGGGATGGTGAGTTTGAGATGATCTATGGCAATCCGGTAAAAGCCGTTGACCCGGAACCTTTTATAGAGAGTCTCAAAAATGGGGATGAGAAGATAGCGGTTGCAAGGGATTCCGAAGACAAAGGCACTGTTCTGTTCGGGGTTCCATATGCCTATCCCATGGAGGATGGCGACCAAAGCCTTGCCCTGGTGGGCGGTTTTTCTTCGGAATACGTGAGCAGTATTCTGTTCCTGGACGAAGCCACTGCACTGGTGGAGTCCTATATTATCCGGAAGGATGGCAGTTATATCCTCAGGAGCGGGACATTGCCGAATGATAATTACTTTGACAGTGTATATGAGACTTTCGGCACCCAGGAGAAGGAAGTGGCGGAAAAATATGTGGCAGAGCTGAGCATTGCCATGGAATCAGGGCAGGAATATTCTGCCATCATGAGCGGGGACGATTCCCGGTATCATTTATATTGTACAAGTCTGCCTTACAGCGAGTGGTATCTGGTGACAGTCCTGCCATTTCACTCCCTGAATATGCTGATTACGGATATGGGAGATGACTGGACACGTATGGTCTACTGTGTGTGTGCCATTGTATTGACGGCGCTGCTGTTAATTTTCGGCCAGAGTTTCCGCATGACGAAAAAACAGATGCGCGCACTGGAACAGGCTTCCGATATAGCGAACAAGGAACAGAGAGCGGCAGAGGAGGCACGCAGGGAGGCCGAGCATGCCAATAAGGCCAAGAGCGAGTTCCTTTCCAATATGAGCCACGACATCAGGACTCCCATGAATGCCATTGTGGGAATGACCACCATCGCAATAGCCAATATGAACAATATGGAACAGGTGCAGAACTGTCTGCGGAAAATTGCCTTGTCCAGCAAGCATCTGCTGGGGCTTATCAATGATGTGCTGGATATGTCCAAGATCGAGAGCGGCAAAATGACGCTGAACATGGATCAGGTTTCTCTCCGGGAAGTCATGGACAGCATTGTGAGCATTGTACAGCCCCAGGTAAAGGCAAAACACCAGCAGTTTAATATTTCCATTCACGATATTTCCGTGGAAAATGTCTGCTGTGACAGTGTGCGGCTAAACCAGGTACTGATAAATCTGCTGGGTAATGCGGTCAAGTTTACCCCTGAGGAAGGTGTCATAGATGTCTCTCTTTATGAGGAGGAATCCCCCAAGGGAGAGGATTATATCAGAACGCATATTATCGTAAAAGACACGGGCATCGGTATGTCGGAGGAATATCTTAAAAAAATATTCGACTCTTTCAGCAGGGAGGACAATGCCCGGGTTCAGAAGACGGAAGGAACCGGTCTGGGAATGGCGATCACGAAATATATAGTGGATGCCATGGAGGGAGATATCCAGGTTAAGAGCGAACTGGGCAAGGGCAGTGAGTTTCATGTCATACTGGATCTGATGAAGGCAGTGATACAGGAGGCAGACATGGTGCTGCCCAATCTGGATATGCTGGTTGTGGATGATGACGAGCAGCTTTGTAACAGCGCGGTTTCGGCGCTGAAATCCATTGGTGTCATGCCGGACTGGTGCCTGAATGCGGAGGAGGCCATCAGGAAGGTGGACGAAAGGCACCGCGTGCATAATGACTACCAGGTGATTATGCTGGACTGGAAGCTGCCCGGAATGGACGGCATTACCGCTGCCCGTGAGATCCGCCGGCTTTATGGAAACGATATTCCCATTTTGCTGATATCTGCTTATGACTGGAGTGAAATCGAAGATGAAGCGAAGGCGGCAGGGGTGACGGGTTTTATTTCCAAGCCTCTCTTTAAATCAACCTTGTTTTATGGCCTGCAGCCTTTTGTGGAAGACGAATTTGGACAGAACAAGGATAAGGCGGCGGGCAGGTCGGAAGGATCCCTTGAAGGGAAAAAGATTCTTCTGGCAGAAGACAATGACATTAACTGGGAAATTGCCAGTGAACTGCTGTCTGCCGTAGGACTCGAACTGGAGTGGGCAGAAAACGGGCAGATCTGTCTGGAGAAATTCCAACAGTCTCCCCTGCATTATTATGATGCCATTCTGATGGACGTGAGAATGCCGGTGATGAACGGTTATCAGGCAACCCAGGCAATACGTGCGCTGGAAAGGGAAGATGCCTCCGTTCCCATTATTGCAATGACGGCAGACGCTTTTTCCGAGGATGTGAAAAGATGTCTGGATTCCGGCATGAATGCACATGTGGCAAAGCCCATGGATGTCAGGGAAGTCTGCCGGCAGCTGGAAAAATATATTCGTTGATGGGAAACAAATTATGGAACAGATTAAGCGCTGGGTGGGAAATGAAAAAGTAAGACGGGCTGTCCTGGCCTTTGCCGGGACATACGGGGTTTGTGTTCTGGGGACTCATGCAGGGATACCCCGGGCATCTTTTTCGGTTATGAGTATTCCGGTTTTTCTGGCATTATTTTTTCTGCTGTCCCGGACGCGGCAGACACTGGATGGCATTGCAGGAAAAAAACAAAGGGGACGAAGAATCCGGTATGCAGGGATTGTGAGTTATCTGTTTTCCATTACCATGATTGCGGGGTATCAGCTTCAGAACGGCGGAATGACAGGCGGCGGTTTCCGGGGAAAAGCAATGCTGCTTTTGGGGGCAGCCTGTCTGTCGGTGGCAGTGTTTCCTTTTTGGAATTTTGTGTTTGCAGGAATGGAGAAGGCCGGAGGCAGGGCCGCAATGCCGGAGAATCAGGGGAAGAAATGGGGGAAACTGTATGGAATCAGCTTTCTGGCAGTTTTTCTGTGCCTGATTCCCGTATGGCTGGCATATTACCCGATTGTCATGTCTTATGATTTTCACAGACAGATTAACGAGGCGGTACAGGGGTTTGCCCATTTCTGGCCTTATCAGCCGCTGGCGCATACCTGGATCATCTGGGTATTTCTGCAGCTGGGGTATCTGCTGGGGGATATTCAGACAGGAATGGCATGTATGGCATTGTTTCAAATGCTTGTCTATTCCCTTGTGGCTGCTTATGCCAATGTGTTTCTTTTCCGGGTGACGGGTAAAAAATGGACTGCGGTGACCGGAGTTCTTTTTTTCGGATTGTTTCCGCTGAATTCTGTCATGGTGGTGTGTACCACGAAAGATGTGATTTTCAGCGTGCTTTTTTTGCTGTTTGTTCTGCTGATGGCAGAGCGTTTTTTTTTCAGCCAGGGAAAAAAGCAGCTTGTGCTGGATATCCTGCTGGTGGTGACGGGCTGTCTTATGGTGCAGTTCCGCAATAACTGCTTGTATGCGGTTGTGGTTTTCGGACTTTTCTGGCTGGTGTTTGCTCCGAAGAAGGAGAAACTGCGCGTGCTTTTACTCTGTGTGCTGCTGACGGCAGGAGGAAAGGGGACGGCGGTTCTGATTAAGACAGCCATAGGAACCAAAATGGAGCCTGCAAAGGTGGAAATGTACAGTGTGCCTATTATGCAGATGGCCCGGGTGGGATATTATTACGGGGAGACTCTGGATGAAGAGACCTGGGAGCTGCTGAATTCCTATATTCCCCAGGAGTGCTGGGCAGACTATCATCCGGCCATTTCGGATGCCGTGAAGGGGATCGTGGGTGTGACCACTTTTCCGGAGACCTGGGAAGATAATACGGTACAGCTTGTAAGAGACTGGTTCCGGCTGGGGATACGTTATCCTAACGAGTATATTGATGCTTTTCTGGAACTGACGCGGGGATACTGGTTTCTGGACGACAGATCCTATGCGGAGTGTCTGGGATATGGCACGGAAGGCAGGATGGGGACAATCTATACCTATAATTCGGCAGCCATTGCGTCTGGAGGGGATATTCTGCATGAATCCAAGTTCCCATGGCTGGAAGAAAGACTGGAAGAAATTGTAAGCGGTAACTCTTATTATGATTGGCCGATTGTGTCTGTTCTGTTTAAGAGTGCATTTTACTTCTGGAGTTTGTTTCTGGTATTTGCGGCATTTCTGTTTCTGGGCAGAAAAAAACAGGCGGTGTTTATCTTGTTTCCGGTGATTTACATGGCAACCATGCTGCTGGGACCGGTGGTCCAGCTGCGGTATATTTTTCCGGTCATGATTATCCTGCCGGTGCTGGTAAGCCTGCTTGTGCTGCCCGGGGAGTATGGGGCAGCGGAGAGGCCGGTGAAACAGCGGGAGGAATAGATTTTTTGCGGAGTCCCGCCTGAAAAGCCGGGGAAGGACCGGGGCATTTCTCCGGCTTTGACGGCCGCGCCGGCAGGGCCGGAAAATATCCGCTGTAACCTGCAGGGAAACCGCGTCCACGGGAACACAGCCAAATGGGCCGGACGCGGCAAAGCGGAAACAGGGCATTCTGGCTGACAGGGCAGAATGGTTTATGATAAGGCATATCGGATGTAAAGTCTGATATGTCTTATTTTTATGCGCAGGGGCGCATATGAAGATTGTTGCTGACGCAACATGCACCCCGCACGGCGGGCAGGGGAGAAGAACATTCCCCTACTCGATTGCGCAGGGGCGAATAAGGAAATTAGCAGGGAGAGCTGCATGCGCCCGACGCGGGAGTAGTGGAAGAGGAATCTTCTCTGCCTGACTGGATTTTGTTGATAAGATTCAATGGAATGATTATAATTATGATTATAATTATCTAATACAAAGGGGACATACAAAATGACACTATTTGAAGAGGCGATTATTGGCGGCCTTATAGGTGAGGCTATCAGCAGATGTACAGATATTTCATGGACTAAAATAAAGGAGATGGTAATAAATAAGAATGATCAGCACAAAAACATTGAGTCGCAAATATATTGTGTGATTGTGAATGCGCTGAATGAAATAACCTATCATAAATTTGCATATAAACAGGAAATGATATTTCAGGTAGCAGAGAAGTTATTGGCTGGTTATAAGAAGCTGGAATATAACTGTATAGAAGTTGTAAGATCAGGCTTACAGATTCTTGGCGAGTGTGTTGATGATGATAAATATACAGAGTTTAATATATTGCTGTATCGGGAACTGGGCAGAAGCGATAATGAAGAGCTGTATCGACAAATCAGATTATTACAATATGACAAAGAGAGCAAAAAAACATCAAGTATAGAGTGGAAAGTTGACAATTTAGAGGATGGAATAAAAGAGGCAAATGAAAAATTAGACAGTATTCAGAAAAATTATGTACAGGTTCCTTTAGATAATGACATCAACATTCGGTTCCGGAATAATGAAAAGCAAAAATATATAGATAATTGGAATAGCAGATTATTTCTCCATATGGATAATGATGAAAATCCTGTCACTTTGGCAGACGCTTTTATTATGCCTGATTATACACTTTATAAAAACGGGTACCAAATAGAATTCTGGCTTGAAGATAAACTTCACAAAGTAATAGATGGTGTTATTCATTCTAAAAAAAGTACCAATTTGCTGATACAGGGCGCTCCGGGAATGGGGAAATCAAGCATAGTGTCATGGATTGCGAATCAATACAGAGAAAATGATAACATTATAATACTCAGGTTTCGCAGCTGGGAAAATGAAGATTTAAAAAACGGATTACTAAAAGCGGTTATTTATACATTGGAGTGCAAAAAAGCAGATTTGGAGAATAGCATTTTAGTGTTGGATGGGTTTGATGAAATTAAATCAGTATCCAACCGTAACACTTTATTAAATGATTTTTGGAACGACATTTTGGATTACGATAATATAAAAATTATTATTACATCAAGATTTGAATATATTGATGAAAAAGGGTTTCAAAGTATCGTAAATCTGAAGCCTTTTGACATAATGAGAATTTGCAGATTTTATCATATTATAACAAATGGCACGCTGGAGGGATATAAAATAAATGATACAAGTATTATTGGGATACCGGTGATATTATATATGGCAATTATGTCAGATATTAGTATTACGGAAGATGCCACAAGGCCTGATTTATATAATCGTATTTTTGCTGAAAAAGGAGGCATATTCGACAGGTTTTCTTATAAAGGGGAAGGGTATGATGGCGGTGCGCATCCGCTGAGAAATAAGAAAAATATAATATCTTATTTGGACTTTTTGAGAAAAACAGCCTTTGAGATGTTTGAGAGGAATAACTTATCAATAGAAAGAAAAGAAGGCAGGATTCCCAGACTTGATTTTCAGGGCAGTAATATAAGTGTATTGGAATTTCCCATTAAACATCTTTTTGAAAAAACAGATTTAAGCATTGAGTTTATACATAAGTCCATATATGAATATTTTGTCGCCGAATACATTTTTGAGGTGCTTGACAAAAGCATAAATGGGTTCAGTGTGGATTTTGCAGATGCTTTAGGGAGTATGTTTAAAAGAAATAGACTGTCCGGGGAGATTAGGGATTACCTGCGATATAGATTTCAAACCAAAGATGACTTATGTGGAAAATATGACAGAATATATGAAACATTTCAATTAATGATGCAGGATGGCATGACCTTTCATATCAATGGACGATGTACGAATTCAATGGAATGCGAAATGAATATATTTGCCAATATGCTTGATGTACTGCATTTATGGGGGAAGATCAATTTAGAGTTGGATGATATGTTGTGTAAATATATACAATATAATAAAAGAGAAGATTTAAATTTGAGATATGTTTCGACAGGAGAAGATCATTCTGCGGATACAGATTTAAACGGAGTATATCTGGCGGGTGCGGATATCAGTTATTCCGATTTACACGGAGTGAATCTTTGCGGTTCAAACCTGCGGAGAGCAAGATTTATAAATTCCAGACTAAGCAATGTTAATTTATCCAGAGCGGATTTGTCACAGGCAACGTTTAAGGGCGTAATCTTATCAGAAGTAGAATTTGAATATACCGAGTTAACAGAAGCAATATTTGAAGATGTGGATT
Source organism: uncultured Acetatifactor sp. (assembly GCA_910577185.1). Classification (GTDB taxonomy): domain Bacteria; phylum Bacillota; class Clostridia; order Lachnospirales; family Lachnospiraceae; genus Acetatifactor. Next base: position 392 of record CAJTLR010000097.1, on the reverse strand, counting down.
TTAGGGGAGTAGATTTAACAAAAATGCGGATAACGGATGCAAATCTCGCTGGAGGATTATTTTGTGAAGAACAGATTTCGTATTTAAAAGAACAGAAATGCGCTTTATTCGAAGCAAGGGTTTATAGGAAAGGAAGTGATGATATTATAAGTTACAAAAAGTATTCCTGGGAGAAAAAGAAGGAGGATCTATATAGGCTGTTACGGACAGACCAATCGTAATCGTACAGGGATAGTGGAAGGTGACATGCTTCTGGATCTGGCTTTCAGGCTTCACTCTGTCCAGCACTGTGGCCATGAGTTTTAAAGCTTCTTTTTGAGTGGGCTTATAGTCTGTGATTACTATGAAACAGAATCTTGCGGGGGATAAAAAAGCGCAGACTGTCCCTATAA
>CAJTLR010000096.1 GCA_910577185.1 uncultured Acetatifactor sp. | reverse complement strand
CAAACCCCGGAAACCGCAGCTTCGGATACTTTTCGAGACCGTTACTCAAGGATTATATGGTGCTATAATTCCCCCTTCACTGATAATATCTGTGGAGGTGGTCAATATGACTAATAATACACAATTTAAGACGTTGGTTAATGAATGGCTCAATAAGAAGAAGCCAATGATTACCCCGTCAACACACGCCAGCTTTACGCTCATTGCCGAAAATCACCTGATTCCTCAGTTCGGCAAGCGCAAAATTGGCACAATCACGGAGGCAGATGTGCAAAATTACATATCTACACTCCATAATGAGGGCAGGCTGGACAAAACCGGAGGGCTGACCGTCAAGACAATCCGCGATATTATTCTTGTGTTCAGATTGTCGATGGAATACGCTTACAAAGAACGGGCCATCCCTCTGCTGAATTGGGATCTGATTGAATACCCAAAGGAACTCGGCATTAAAAAGGTGGTTTCCCTGTCTAAAGACCAGGAGCAGGCGTTGATTCAGTGCATTTACTTGGATTTAAACCGGAAAACGGCCGGAATCCTCATTGCCCTGTTTACAGGAGTGCGTATTGGGGAATTATGCGGGCTTCAGATGAAGGACATTTCTCTTACCGACAAAACAATCAATATCAATAAGACGGTTCAGAGAATCTATGACAAAAGGAAGAAAAGCTCCTACCTTCACATCGGGCCTCCAAAAACAAAGACTTCCGCAAGGACAATACCGGTTCCGTCTCTGCTCATGAACATCATTAAAAAGTTTTATACGGACAATCCGAACCACTATTTCCTGACCGGTAAAACCAAACCTAGTGAACCTCGCACCTACAGACAGTTTTTTTCACGTTTCCTGAAAAGGAATGGACTGGAAAAAGTGAAATTTCATGAAATCCGCCATACTTTTGCAGTAAGGGCGATTGAGATACCGGAATTTGACATCAAGTCACTTTCAGAAATTCTCGGTCACAAAAATGTATCATTCACACTTAATGTCTATGGCAGCGCTAATCTGCAACAGAAAGTAAAGTGCATGAATTTACTTAACGATCTATTGTAATAAGTATCCCGGCTTTTCTGATTTTTTTGAGAATTGCCGGGATTTGATATGTTTATCGTCAAATTCTCTGTCTTTTCATGTCTATTTGTTTCATAATTTCTCCTGCATGTTGCCAAAATTGAGAATAAAACAGTGACATTTATCAGAAAATGAGTTATACTGACATATAACCAAAAAACGCATATTTCTCAGAGACGTTGACATAGTAAGACCGTTAATTGGTTCTGGGTAGCTTTGCGTTATACAGGACGATGTAACATAGTAGCGGTTTTGAGTGATTCAAAAGCCGTTATTATTTTATGATGATGCGGCATAATGAAAGGAAAGCCGTGTCCGATTACATATTACATGCCTGTGATTCGTTAAAAAAATCTTAGCTTCCATAGAGGACAATTTTACATATCCGTGCGAAAAAACAGTCTTTCTGTCAATTAAACATATAATTTGCCATATCCGTATAGCCGCTAACTATACGGATATTTTTATATTACAATGCGTTCATAAAAAGCGAATACGACGAGATGTATTTTCGGCCGTGTCTGGTATCTGCCAGGCGCGGCTTTTTTCATGTCGTTTTATGCAGGAACTTGTCATTGTTCCAAGATGCCGTTCTCCGCCTCTGGGATTCTGAAACCCGTCAACATTTCAGAATTTCGGAGGAATATATGGCAGAAAAGGATTTTTATTTATACATAGAGGGACAACCCGTGAAGGTCAGTGAGGAAGTCTACCGGGAATATAAACATGCGGAAGAAAAAGAGCGGTATTTTATGAAGCGGCTGAAAAAAGGAAAGTTTGTTGTGGATCCGGAAAAACAGACGGTAGAATACGTTCCCAGCCGTGAAGCATCATATGAGCATCTTTTGGAAGCAGACTGGGATTTCCCTGCTCCGGACGAGCCGGTGGACGGTGCTGTAATAAAAGCACAGACGCTGGAAACGCTGGACAGGGCATTGCAGAGCCTGACGGATGAAGAAAGGGAACTGATCCATGAGATCTTCTATCTGGAGAAATCAGAACGGGAAATAAGCGCGGTTTACAATCTCACACAGGCAGCTATCCACAAGCGGAAAAAGAAGATTTTGGAAAAATTAAAAAAGTTTTTTTAAAAATCTGGTTTTCAAACTGCTTTTTCGTTACCGAACCTTATGAGGGGATATTTTTATTCCCTCTTCATGCACATTGAAAAACAACAGGACAAGTTTCTGTTCATGGATAATCAGTATTCAAGTTTCTCCCACTGCGCGGGGCTGTAAAGCAAGCGGCCCAGGCACGGACGCGACGACTGCCTGCGGGAACGGACGGGGAAAGGGCTTATCTTCTGCCCCTCCCTGCCCTGCTCCGTCAATAAGATAACATCAAAGGTACGAGCGGGAACCCGGAGGGCCTGTGACCGGCACTGGTAATGCCGGAACCGCCATGAGCCGCCAGTGAGTGGAGAACCAGAAAATTCCCGTACCGCAGGGTGAAAGGGGGATACTGTGGGCATGGCCTGGGCAGCTTAGTCACCTGCCGCCACCTGCCGTCGGTATCATGGCGCTTACTAACCATAAGCGGCTTGGATATTCCCGTGCCGGGGGTGAGAAGCAGGGCGATCCCGTCGCCTGATAATACGGCACAAGAATGAGATTTGATGGAATTATGGGAACCCGTACCGAGGAACAGGGCATATTCTTTGTCCTGACCGGAGGTTCCTGTTTGCGATAGCTCCGGCAGCCAACGCAAAATGCGCCTGCCGGATTCTTGCGGGATGCAAGACCTGCCGCCATAAGCTGCTGGCGTATCCGTTTCTATAGCGGTACATCGGCTTGTGGCGCATGGTGTTTCATCCAGCAGGCACTGAGATAAAACAAAAGGAAAATAAAGGGGGTGCCGCTTATATGCAGGTTTCCATAAAGAGAATCCAGATAAGGGAAGGGAGGCGCAGCCTTGATATGGGGCATGTAAAAGAACTGACAGACAGCATACGAGAGCTTGGGCTTTTGAATCCCCTGACCATAGACAGGGAGAATTTTCTGATCGCAGGGCTGCACCGCCTGGAAGCAGTGAAAGCACTGGGATGGACGGATGTGGAATGCACTGTCAGCAGCCTGGAAGGGCTGGCGGCAGAACTGGCGGAGATTGACGAGAATTTTATACGCAATGACCTGTCACCCGTGGAATATGGGGAGATGCTTCTGCGCCGCAAGGAAATTTATGAAACACTGCACCCGGAAACAAAGCGGGGAGGCGACAGAAAAAGCGAAGAAATCAAACGGACAAAATGTCCGTTTGATCCGGCAAAATCTTTTGTTGATGATACTGCCGACAAATTAGGAGTTAATCCCCGTACCGTCCGGCGGCAGATACAGACGGCAAAAAACCTGACACCGGAAACCAAAGAAATCATCAAAGGGACAGACACAAAAATATCAAAAAAAGCTGCAATGAAGCTCTCTAATCTGAAACCGGAACAGCAGAAAGAAGCCGCCGCGCTCCTTGCCGCAAAAGAGATACGCACGGTGGATGAATATACCAGAAAGAGGGAGACAACACCGGATGACGGCAATGAAAGACTTAAAGCTCCGGAGACCGGAGCAGCAGGACAGCCCGAAACGGAAAACCGGACAGAAAAGGCGGCAGGATCTGTGGCATCAGCTCCTCTTTCTCAGCCGGTCTCGCAGAAAGCCCCTGCCGCCAGTTTAAAAGATGTGGTAGCGGAACTGAAAGACCCGGACAAAGATTGCAGCGGCACCCCGGACAGCTTCCTAGAAGAATATGAGGCATTTGTCCGGAAATTCCATAAAGAGATCGGCTGGTACAGCGACCCGTATTATGACGCGGTATTTCCCTTTGTCAGCCCGGAGCAGCTCTCCCATCTCCGCCAGCTGACGGATTCCATCTGTTCCGCCGCCGGACAATTATTCCATAAAGTAGAAAGGACAATGAAGACATGAGCAGTTACAGAAAAAAACGAAATTCAACCAAACCGATAAAGCCAAAGCCAGAACAGATGACACAGCCAGACCCGGAGTACACTAATCCCGGCGTGGAGCGCTCTATCCATACAGACCGGCTGACTTCCGGCCTGCCTTACCAGCGCCCGGTAAACCCGAAGGAGGTTGACCGGCTGATCCGGGAATGGGACGAGCGGCTCCTTGACCCGATCACGGTCAGCTTCCGCGACGGTAAATTCTATGTAGTGGACGGTCAGCACCGCATCTCTGCCATGCGCCGGATGAACGGCGGGCGGGGCGTCATGGTGGACTGCAAGGTCTATGACGGCCTGACCTATGAGCAGGAAGCCGATCTGTGCTACAAACTGGACAAGGCCAAGAAACGCCTGAGCCTGTCACAGTCCACGAACGTACTGGCGGAATCCGGGGCGGACGCGGAGATCACGGAAGTCAAGCGGCTGATCGAAAACTGCGGCTTTATATGGGCATTGGGAAAAAGCCATGGAAAGACCGGGGAGATCGTGTCAACCCGTGCGCTGGTGAACGCTTACCGGCTGCTGGGTGGGGCGTCCTTCACCCGCATGTTGCAGCTTCTCTGGGACACCTGGGAGGGGGATCCGCGTTCCCTGACCGCTGCTGTTCTGGCAGGCATGGCGCTCTTCATAAAAACTTATGACACAGAGTTAAACGACAAGACCTTTGTCTCCCGGCTTTCCCAGTGCGACCCGGACGAAATCAACCGCCGGGGACGGGCAGATTTTTCCACAAGCAACACAGCCCTCCGTTTCGCCCGTGTCATTTTAGAGAAGTATAACGGACAGCGTGGGGGCAGGAAACTCCCTTACCGCTTCCGTGGGTAATCAGATCGGAGGTATGGATATGAAGGAAACAGCAAGTATGGATACTGCGCCCCTTGTTGACATCAGGGACGTATCCGTAGACAAAAATCTTACCAGAGAGGAAAGAGTTGCCGAATTTATCCGGCAGATCAAAAACCCCTACTGTTTCAAGTGCGGCAGGTTTACCGTCCGGGCGCAATTCGCGGAAAACGGTGCTTCGCTGGAGGACTGTCTGAAACGGATTTTAATTTGACGCTTTAAAGCGTTGACTTTCCCATGGGATTATGCTATCATCGGAATTGGAAAAAGAATAAACTGAATAAGGCAAATCCGAATCACTCTTTGATTTATGGGGGAAGTCCGTAAAAAGAAAAGGAGTGATTTTTTAATGCCTGAATACAGAGCAACGGAATACCTGCGGCTTTCCTACTCCATGGACAGGGAGAACGAAAGCGACAGCATTACCAACCAGAAAAAACTGATTGAAGATTTCCTGAAAGGGCATCCGGAAATCGAGCTTGTATCGGAACATGTAGACGACGGCTACAGCGGAATCCTGTTCGACCGGCCCCAGTTCCAGGCCATGATGCAGGACATACGGGAGGGGAAAATTAACTGCGTAATCGTAAAAGACCTCTCCCGCCTTGGACGCGAATACATAGAAACAGGCCGCTACCTCCGCCAGATATTCCCGGCTTACGGCGTCCGTTTTATAGCGATCACGGATGGGATAGATACCGCCCATGAAAACAATGGCGATGACTTGAATATTTCTTTGAAAACCATCCTGAATGACGCTTACTGCCATGACATTTCTGTAAAAACCCGGAGCGCCCTTCTGACGAAGCGGAAAAATGGCGACTTTGTGGGAGCCTGCCCTATATACGGCTATCAGAAATCAAAGGAAAACCACAATCAGCTGATTGTGGACAGTTTTGCCGCCAAAGTGGTGCAGGATATCTTCCGCAAGAAGATAGACGGCTACAGCGCCGCTAAAATCGCGGAAAGCCTGAACCAGTCCGGCATACTCTCCCCGCTGGCCTATAAGGAAAGCAGGGGGCTTCCCCATCCCAGCGGCGGCTTTACTGACAAGGAAAAAACGAAGTGGTCGGCTACCACAATTATCCGTATTCTGAAAGATGAAACTTATACCGGTACACTTGTGCAGGGGCGGCAGACCACCTACAACCATAAAGTAAAAGATTTGGTTGAGAAGCCTTCTGCGGAATGGATACGGACGGAGAACGCGCATGAGCCGATTATACGCAGGCAGGATTATGACCTTGTGCAGAAAATCCTGGGGCTTGACACGCGCACCGCCCCCAACGGCAATAAAGTATATCTTTTTTCCGGCATCCTGATCTGCGGCTCCTGCGGTGCCCGTATGACGCGGAAAACAGTACCTTACAAGAATGGCAAATATTTTTATTATTACTGCCCGACCGGGAAAAAGAACGGATGCACCCACCCGGTCATGCTCCGCGAACAGGATCTGACAGACTGCATTACGGAAAGCCTGAAAGCGCACATCGGGAATGTGGTTTCCCTGGAAGAGCTGCTGCGGGACATCAGTGAAGAACAGGTCAATCAGGAACTGGTGGCTGAATATAAGGCCCGGCTTATGGAAAATGAGGAACAGCTCGCCAGCCTGACACGCTTCCAGTCCACCCTGTATGAAAACTTCGTGACGGGGCTGCTGGATAAGGAAGAATATAAATCTCTGAAAAACAGTTACCATGCGGATATCAGCCGCTTGAAAGAAGCAGCTTCTAAACTCCGGGAGGAAATGGACGCTGTAAAAGGAAGCTCCCATGACCGTTTACGGTGGATCCAGCATTTTAAGCGGTTTTCCGGCATGGAAGAAATTGACCGGAGGGCTGTGATCGCTTTGATACAGTCGATCCGCGTTCTGGAAAAAGACGACCTCCAGATTACATTCCGCTACCAGATGGAATACCAGGCGGTTGTGGAACGGCTCTCGGCCCATGCCGCCGCACCGCTGCCCGGACAAAACACCAGGGGAAAGGAGGCCGTATAAATGGCACGGAAAAGCAGAAAAAATACCGCACAGACACCTGCCGTAAAAACTGGCATGAAAGTATGGAAGGCCGCCCTTTATATACGCCTTTCCGTGGAGTTTAACGGGCAGCGCGGGGATTCACTGGAAACACAGAAGAAGATTATGGAATCCTTTGCTGCTCTCCACCCCGATATCCAGGTATCCGGGATCTACACGGATAACGGGATAACCGGACGGACGTTTGAACGTGCGGCTTTCCAGCAGATGTTAGCAGATGTTGAGGCCGGTAAGATTAACTGTATCATTGTTAAGGATTTATCCAGACTGGGGCGAAGCACGATAGACACCGGCTACTATATCGAGAAATATTTTCCTGTCCGGCAGGTACGTTTTATCGCCGTCAATGACCAGTATGACAGTGAAGCAGACCAGAACAGCGGGGAGCATATTATCCTGCCGTTCAAAAACATGGTAAACGAGGCATACGCCGCCGACATCAGCCGCAAAGTCCGGTCGCAGACCCGCCAGAGCATGAAATCCGGCGATTATGTCGGCGCACGTCCTCCCTATGGCTACCGCAAAGATCCGGAGAACTGCCACAAGCTGATCGTGAATGAAGAAACCGCGCCGGCTGTCCGTGACATCTTCCAATGGGCGGCAGACGGGGTATCCCTGAACAGGATTGCCACACGGCTGAATGAGCAGGGGATCATCACTCCCGGATTTTATCTGGTGAAATGCGGCCTGATCAAACCAAGCCGCCTGATGGGAAGCGGGAACTGGCAGACATGGACGATAACAAAAATACTTGCCGATGAAGTTTATGTCGGCGATATGGTGCAGGGAAAAACAAAAACAATAGGCCACAAACAGGTTCCAACGGAGCCGGAGGAATGGATCGTTGTGCGTGATACCCATGAGCCGCTGATCCGCCGTGAATTATTTGAAAAGGTTCAGGAACTGCGCAGGCAGGCAGCCGAAAAAAGCAGAGATCAGACCGGTATCCCTTATACAGAAAATGTCCTGCGCGGCCGTATCTTCTGCGGCCATTGCGGAAAGAACCTCCACCGCAAACGCTCCCATGGGGTATATTATTTCCACTGCATCTCCAACGGCAGGATTGCCAAAGACTACTGCCCCGGCGTATGTTTAAAGGAAACCGACCTGTTTGATATTATCCTTGCTTACATCATGAAGGAAGCAGAAACTGTTATCGGGAATAACTTACGCCTGAAAGAGCAGGATCCCAGAATAGCAGAACGGAAAGCCTCGGCAGAGAAGGAACAGAAACGCCTCCTTGCGTCAGTGGAACAAAACAGAAGCTTCCTCCGAAGCCTCTATGAGAACCTTGTGACGGGCATACTGACCAGCGGGGAATATGCGGAACTGAAGCAGGATTATGAAAGCCGTATAACGGCTGATATGGCGCAGGCGCAGGCTCTGGATGAGCAGCAGAAAGAATTGCAGAAACAGCTGCACAAATTTTCCAGCCTTGCCAAAAAGCTGGCCATGATTGACGGCAATACAAAGCTTACAGCGCGTCTTGTGGATGAACTGATTGAAAAAGTCATTGTCCGGGATCGGCAGAATGTTGAGATCGTTTTCCGCTTCAGATGCGGCTTTGAACAAGTGTGGGAGGTGCTGGCACATGAATAATGCTTCCATGGATTATGTGATCGCCCTTTATGTGCGGCTTTCGATTGAGGATTTAAAGGTGGACAGCCTGAGCATCCAGAGCCAGCTTGCCCTGCTTCACAGCTATGCGGACGATATGGAAGGGATCCCAAATGCCCAGGTGGAAGAATTTATCGACAACGGACACAGCGGAACCAATTTTGAGCGTCCGGCTGTCCAGAAACTGCTTGACCGGGTACGGGCAGGGGAGATCCACTGCATCCTTGTAAAAGATTTTTCCCGATTCGGGCGCAACATGATTGAAGTAGGATACTTTATGGAGCGTGTATTCCCGGTATTCGGCGTCCGCTTTATCTCTGTTGAGGACGGTTTTGACAGCGCACAGCACCAGGGTGATACCGGCGGTATCGGCATGGCTGTAAAATATCTGATCAGTGAATTTTACAGCCGGGATATGTCTGTAAAAACAAGAACGGCCAAATATGTAAAAATGAAGCGCGGGGAATACCAGAGTGTTGTCTGCCCTTATGGTTATCAGAAAGGGGCAGATGGCAGGATGGAAATTGATGAAGAAACCGCACCGAACGTCCGTCTGATTTTCCAGATGGCCCTTGACGGACACGACGCCCACCAGATAGCCGAAGTGCTTTTCCAAAAAGGGATAGTCACTCCGGGCGAATATAAAGCGTCCAAAGGAAAACATTACCATGATGTTTCCAGATGCCAGGGAATATGGCAGCGTACCACAATCCTGCGGATTTTAGGCGATGAACGCTATGCAGGCACTTACATCATGGGAAAACGGAAGGTAAGGGAGATCGGCGGAAGGTGCCTCCATTTAAAAGATGAAAGCGAGTGGTTTAAAATCCCTGACCACCATCCGCCCATTATTGATAAATCCACATATGAGCAGGTTCAGGCAAAGCTGCTGCATTTTAAGAGCGTCAAGAGGAAGGTACACCAGTATCCCCTGCGCGGCAAAGTGTTCTGCGGATGCTGTAAACACGCCATGGGACGCATACCGGCTAAAAAACCCTATTTTATCTGCCGTTATACTTCCGTTGACAGCATGTCGCCGTGCCACGGTATGCGGATCCTGGAAGCGGAACTGGAAAGCCTGATCTACGAAATCCTTTTAAAGCAGGCAGGCATTATTTTAAACATTGACAGTCTTTCCGTAGCCGGCGGCCTGGATGTCCAGCTTGCGGAGCAGACAGAATACCAGAACCGGATCCGGCAGTGCCAGACAGAAAAACGCCTGCTTTATGAGCGCTTTCTTCTGAAAGAGATTGACAAGGACAGCTATCTGGAACAGAAATCCGTGTGTGATAAAGAATTAAACCGTCTGAAGCAGGCACATTCCGCGCTCTCTGCGGAGATCAGCCAAAAGCAAATGGATAGCGACACAAAATCACAGCTGAAATCCATTGCCAGTGATATTAGTGGCGCGGATGGTCTGACGGAGACGTTTGCTAATGTGCTGATTGAAAGGATTAGCGTATTCCCAGACAGCCAGATAAAAATTGAATGGAAAATGAAAGATTTTTGCAGGGAGATTTCCTGAATGGAATAAGGAGGCTGACAATGAACAGAGAAAAAGTATGGCTTTACTGTCGCATAGATAAAGGCGGTAATATGAGTGAAGAACTGCTGGAAACACATAGGTATCGCCTTGAAGAATATGCAGCGGAGCATGGATTATCTATCATGGGAATTTCCAGAGATATACAGAATGGCATAAATTTTGACCGTCCCGGCCTGCTGGAAGTAAACCGGGCAGTTGAAGAACATCTGGTGGATATCGTTCTTGTATTCAATCTTAATCGCCTTTGCCGGCACACTGAGGACATGATCCGATACTGGAACTTCCTCAAGCAGAACGAAGTCCGCCTCTGTACAGTGGCAGACGGTTTTGTGAATCCGATTATGGATTCAGGGATTGCGACAGCATAAAAAGCACCTGAAATGAAAGCAAAAAGACTGGCCGGGCGGGTTTGTCCTTTGCGGATAACCTGTCCGGCCAATAATCTGATAAATTTTTTAGTTTGTGCTTGACATACGGGTGCCTAAGCTCGTGGAAGCGGAAAACGGAACATGATATAATCCCCTTAAGGGCTATGGTTTGCGCCATAGCCCTTTTCGTATAAGGGAGATGTTATCATGGCGCGAAAAAGCAGAAAGCAT
>CAJTLR010000095.1:223-10741 GCA_910577185.1 uncultured Acetatifactor sp. | reverse complement strand
TAGGGACAGTCTGCGCTTTTTTATCCCCCGCAAGATTCTGTTTCATAGTAAATTCCCATGCAGCAAGCTGCTCCACCATATATGAAAGTGGGGAGTTAAGAAGATGCACACAAACCCGCAAGGGAAGATGATTTGGCGCACAGCAGTCTTGCAAAACCGCAAAGAGAAGCGGTTTTGACATCGCGGCGCCGTAATGGTGCAGGGGCTTTCATAGTAAAACAGTCATCCGCACAAGGGGTATGGTCATAGTCTTTCCGTGGGCAGCTCCGGCCCGGAAGCGGTGGGACCTGCAGGTGAGAGTCCGGTAATAAATGCATTGACAATGGCTTTTGTTTCGAGTACCATTTAAATGGGGGAATATTTTTGAAAAAACTGTGAAGTATCGGCAGATGAAGCTTTATCGAGAGGAGGCATATGAAACTCAATACCACAAAGATAACCGTCCCTGGCCTGTGGGATGTGATACAGGCATACGAGGGAAAAAAATTTCTGACCAAAAAGGGACTTCCCTTTACGTACACCATCAAGGGAGGGGAGCTGTTTACTGACAGAAGGGAGCGATCCATCACCCGGAGTACTTTTGAAAAAGCATATGAAAAGCTGCTGCAGGACCAGACCGGGGATAATGCCCCGAAAAAAATTGTGGGTCCCAAGACGCTGAATGTCTATGGGGCGCCTTATGTGTGGGCCGTGTTTATCGGAATTGGCCTGATCGAGGAACCGGTGTATATCCAGGAGGAGCTTTCTGTGGACTGACCGGGGCCGGGGACAAGGCGTGGGAGACCGCGGCCCGGAGAATCCTGAATACCGCGGAGGGATGCCGATACAAAAAATAAAGAACATTCCGAAGGCAAGAAGATACATTGACATGGCCCGGGAATGCAGGGTAAACTGGTCATGAATTACATAAAACCGTGTCCGGGGGGCGGCAGGCAAAGGGTTTGCCCGGACAACTAAGAAGGAAAATTCAGGAGGAATTTTACCATGATGCAGGAATGGTTCAGAAAGGCAAAATTAGGTATATTTATCCACTATGGTATTTATGCCGTGGGAGATGTATCGGAGTCGTGGTCTTTTCACAACGGCGCCATCTCCTATGAGGATTATATGAAGCAGTGCGATGGGTTCACCGCTTCCAAATTTGACGCGAAGGCATGGGCAGATTTGTTCAAACGTGCCGGCGCCCAGTATGTGGTCATGACTTCAAAGCATCATGACGGCGTGGCGTTGTTTGACACACAGTATTCCGATCTGAATGTGATCAAAAAAACACCTGCAAAGAGGGATATTGTAAAAGAATATACCCAGGCGGTGAGAGAGGCAGGCATGAAGGTGGGAATTTACTTTTCCCTGATCGACTGGTCCGATCCCCGTTACAGGACAGTTTATCCGGAAGGATCCGATCCGCAGAATCACCTGAATGACGTGTTTGCCACCCCGGCAGGCGGGCCGGAGGATCCCGAGAAATGGCAGGAATTCCTGGAGTTCAATAACAATCAGATGCGGGAACTGATGACCAATTACGGCACGGTGGATTTGCTGTGGTTTGACGGTGACTGGGAGCGCAGCGCCAGCCAGTGGAAGGCAAAGGAGTTCAAGGAGTATCTGCAGACCCTGAATCCCAATGTTATTGTAAATTCCAGGCTGCAGGGGTACGGTGACTATGAGACGCCCGAACAGGGAATTCCCCTTCTGGGGCCGGAGGGCGTGTGGGAATTCTGTACCACAATCAACAGTTCCTGGGGTTACAGACCTTCCGACAACCACTACAAGACCAGCCGCCAGGTGATCCGCATGTTCTGCGACTGCCTGACGCTGGGAGGAAAGCTGCTTCTGGATGTGGGACCCAGGGAAGACGGTACGCTGGACGAGCGGCAGGTGAAGGTGCTGGAGGATTTGGGCCAGTTTATTCATGACAATGAGGAAGCCATCTATGACACGGGAAAAGGCTTAAGCTACAACCAGTTCCTGGGCGGCAGTACGCTGTCAGAAGACAAAAAGACAATTTATCTGTTTGTCTATGACCAGCCGTCGGAATTTTTATGTGTGAAGGGTGTGAAGACACCGGTGAAGAAGGTGAGCGTCCTTCATACCGGGGAAGAGCTTTCCTTCAGTTATACAGGTTCACTGCCCTGGAGCGGGATTCCCGGCACGCTGTGGATCCGGGCAGACAAGATGCAGATGCATCCGCTGACCACAGTACTGAAGGTGGAACTGGAGGGTGAGATTACATATAATCTGGGACACGGGGAAGTTGTAACCAATAACGACTGAGACGAATCCTGGGAAATGAAAATCGCAGGTCAGAAAGATACATTTCTGCCTGCGATTTCTGTGCGCAGCACCATGGAGGGGAATTATGCCGCTAAAGCGCCACGCACGGCGCGCAGCGGAACTCGGTTCAGGGAGCATTTGTCAGCTGACAGCCGGCGGGGCCGGGAAAGGAGCAGGAGATGGGCAGACAGATAAAGCATGTGTATATTGTGCATCACTCCCATACGGATGTGGGATATACGGATCTGCAGGAACAGGTGATTTATAACCAGGTGAATAACATCCGGAATGTGATAGCCATTGTGAAAAAAGGGGAGGAAGAAAACCGGCCGGAGAGAGATTTCAAATGGAACTGCGAGACCTGGTATTGTGTGGAGCAGTTTCTGAAGAGCGCTGCGCCGGAGGAAAAGGAAGACTTTTTCCGCCTGGCCAGAAAAGGCAATATCGGTATTTCCGCCAATTACCTGAATTTTAATGACCTGGTGGACTGCGGTATGCTGGAACGCAGGACGGCGCGGCTGCAGGCGCTTTTTACGGAGGCGGGATTTCCGGTAAAGACTGCCATGTGTGCAGATATAAACGGAATTTCACTTGGCGCCAGGGATGTGCTGATCAGAAACGGTATTGATTTTTTGTATACCAATATTCATACGCACCATGGAATGTATCCCCTCTACCAGAACCAGAAGCCCTATTTCTGGGAAAACGAAGAGGGCGGCAGGCTTCTGGTGTGGAGCGGGGAGCATTACAATCTGGGGAATGCGCTGGGAATCGTGTTTCACAAAAATGTGAATTTCATGACGGAAAATTATTTCGGAAAAGAGAAGGCTCCCACGGCCCTGGAGACACTGCATAGGAATCTTTTGACCAGCATAGGAGAATATGAGGAAAACGGGTATCCCTACGACTTTTACATCACAAGCGTCAGCGGGGTTTTTTCCGACAATGCGCCTGCAAATCCGGCCATACTTGCCGCCATCCATGAATTTAACAGGCAGTTTGGGGAGGAAGTCACGCTGCAGATGGTGACTTTGCAGGAGTTATATGACCTGATCCGGGACAAGGTTGTGGATGCGCCGGTATACCGGGGCGCCATCAACGACTGGTGGGGCAACGGAGTGGGCAGTACGCCCTATGCGGTTAAGCATTACAAGGAGGCACTGCGTCTCGCCCATATCTGTGACCATTTGGAGGAAAAGACAGGTGTGAAAGACGAGAGGCTGCGGGAGACCGGGGAGGACAATGCCCTTCTGTATGCGGAGCACACATGGGGACATTCCGCCACGGTCACAAATCCGTATGACACTATGGTGACCAATCTGGATATCCGCAAGACCAGCTATGCATCCAAAGCCCATGAGGCCGCTGCCATGCGAAAGAGCGGGCAATGCCATCTGCTGGGGGATATTCTGCGGTATTACAATTCCTGCGGTCAGGTAAAGGCGGTTTCCATGAGCAGCCGCAAGGGCGTTTTTCCGGTGGAGTTTTATGTGGAAACCATGAGCCTTCCGGCGGTAAGGGTCACGGACTGCCAGACCGGGGAGACGCCGGCGGTGCAGCTTTCCGCACATCCCAGAGGTGTGCTGGTGAGTTTTCTGGCAGAATTTGAACCCATGGAAGAGAAGATTTTTTCATATGAAGAAATCGCCCGGAAAGAGGAGAAGTTATATACCCGTACCGCCTGGGTGGGGGCAGAGAGAGTGCGGGATATTGTAAATGACTATGACAGCGAATCGTACAGACTTCCCTATGCGCTGGAAAACGAATGGTTTCGGATCGGCTACAGAATCGGTGAGGGCATCACTACATTTTACCATAAAAAAGCCGGTGCGGAGATGCTGAAGGAGGGGCTGGAAAATTTCTTTACCCCCGTTTATGAATGTACGGAAATCCGGAATGGGGTTTACGAGGAACGGCGTCTGCTGGGAAGAAATGTGAGGGGACTGCATGCCGCCCAGTACCAGGGTGATCTGCAGGATATCCGGATTCTGGACCACGGCCCGGTGTTCGACAAGGTGGAGCTGGTATTTGAGCTGGAGGGAACCTGCCACAGCAGCGTGATCATAAAATTATATAGAAACCTTCCCAGGGTGGAATTTACATACCGGATTGCAAAGACCATCAGCGAGAATATTGAGAGTGTTTACCTGCCCCTTGGCCTGGAACTGCCGGGCAGCGATATCCATATCCATAACGGCGGTGTTCCCATGCGCCCGGGGGTTGACCAGCTGCCCGGAAGCAATATGGAATACTATATGGCAGATGAGGGACTGCTTTATCAGAGGGGAAATGAGGGAATCCTGATCAATACCTTTGATACGCCCCTGCTTTATATGGGACAGATGGAACATCATCCCATTGTGCTGTGCGATAATAAGGAGGAAAACAATCACCGTCCCGTGTACAGCTGGATTATGAACAATACCTGGGAGACGAATTTCAAGATGGATCTGTCCGGGTTCGGGGAGTTCTGTTATGCTTTGGAACTGCGGGAGGGCACCGCGGAGGAAAATCTCCGGAAACTGAAGGAAAACGACCTGGGTACCGTAAGCTTTATTATAGGATAGGAAAAAATCCCCGTAGGGAAGTGCAGGGAAACAAGTGAGATAGCGAAGGGAGAGAGATTGTTTCCGGAAAAGTGCACTGAGCGTAGGGGAACTGGAAAGAATCCCCGTAGAGAAGTGCAGGGAAACAAGAGAGGGAGCGAAGCGAGAGAGATTGTTTCCAGAAAAGTGCACTGAGCGTAGGGGAACTAGAAATAGGAGCATAGTATGCAGACAGTGAAGTATAAAAATGCGGCCCTGCCCGTGGAGGAGAGAGTGGCTGACCTGCTCTCCCGGATGACGCTGGAAGAAAAAATCATGCAGACGGATCAGTACAGCATCGGTGATTTCGCAAAGAAGACACCGGATGGCAGAGTGGCAGAAATTTTGTGGGAAGCGCTGGAGAAAATCACGGAAAACAAGAGTCTGGGCAGTATCCAGCTCCGGGGGACCACGCCCGGGATTGCCAACGCACTGCAGCGGTATGCCGTGGAAAACACACGCCTTGGAATCCCATTCCTTTTCAGCGAAGAGGCGCTGCACGGTTTTTTTGACAAGGATGCAACCTGCTTTCCCCAGCAGATCGGACTGGCGGGAACCTTTGAACCCCTGCTGGGAAGACAGATGGGGGAAGGCATTGCCGCAGAGGCCAGAAGTTACGGAGTCCATGAGACATGGAATCCGGTTATGGACCTGACCAGGGATCCTCGCTATGGCAGGGTGGAGGAGGCCTTTGGGGAGGATACTTTCCTTGCCGGGGAGTTTGCCAGGGAGATCGTGAAAGGAATGCAGGGGGAGGACCTGAAGCGTCCGGACACGGTGGCATCCGAGCCGAAGCACTATGTGGGGTACGGGACGCCGGTGGCAGGGCTGAACTGCGCGCCTTCGGCCATGGGAAGACATGATGTGTTTGCCTGGTGCCTGCCGGTATTTGAAGAGGCTTTTGTAAAAGGCGGTGCCTGGAATGCCATGTGCTCCTATACTGCCATTGACGGCCAGCCGGTGGCATCCGACCATGAGATACTGACAGATGTGCTGAGGGAACAGTATCATATGCCCGGCTTTGTCCGTTCCGACATGACGGCAGTGTCCAGGCTCTGGGGCAGCCATTACACCGCAAAAGACAAGACCGATGCCATACGGCAGGGGCTGGAAGCAGGAGTGGACTTACAGCTATATGACTTTACCCATGAGGAGTGGATGGAGGGAATCCGGCAGCTGGTAAAAACCGGAGAGATGGAGGAAGCCGTGCTGGATAAGGCCTGCGGGCGTGTGCTGAAACTGAAATTTGCCCTGGGACTGTTTGAGCATCCCTATGTGGACGAAACTTTATACGAAAAAACGGCAAACTGTAAAAAACATCAGGAGACGGCGTTAAATATCGCCAGGAAGTCAGTTTGTCTTCTGAAAAACGATAAAAAGCTTCTGCCCCTGTCCGATGGTCATAAAACCATTGCCGTGGTGGGACCGGGGGCGGACGAACCTGCCCTGGGAGATTACTGTATGAACTTTGAACCTTCCCATATGGTAACGGTGCTGGAAGGAATCAGGCGGATGGCAGGGGAGGACAGGACGGTTCTGTATGAAAAAGGCTGCAGTTATCTGGGGGAAAAAGTGAAGACTTTTTCTCCGGGATGGTTTCGGGATGAGGAAGGCGCTCCCGGGCTGACGGGGCGTTATTACAACGGCTGGGACATGACCGGTGAAGCCGTGGTGACCCGCAATGATCCGGTCATCAACTTTAACTGGATTTATGCGAAGCCTCATCCGGAACTGGACGCGGACCGTTTTTCCGCAGTCTGGACAGGAAAGTTAAAGGCGCAGGAATCCTTCCAGGGCTGTCTGGCCATTCCAGGGCAGGACAGTATGCGTTTATACATAGACGGGAAACTGATCATAGACGCATGGAACCCGGATGCAGGCACAGGCGGTGGAAACAGCGGTCTTCGGAAGGCGCCTTCGCCGGAAGCTCCGGGGGAGGAGAAAAGTGCTTCCGCCGGAAGGGATGCGGATGCCAGGATGGCGGATTTTGCCTTCCGGGAAGGCAGGGAATACGATATCAGGCTGGAATTCTGCAATGATGCCAGAGGGGCCAGGGTGGTCCTGGGCTATAACAGGGGCAGGGAGGACTGGGAACCGGCGCTGGACATTGTAAGGCGGGCAGATGTGGCAGTGGTGTGTCTGGGCGACAATGAGGAGACCAGCGGGGAAAACCTGGACCGCACAGAACTGACTTTGCCGGGAAAGCAGTCTGATTTTCTGAAACGGCTGGAAAGCACCGGGACGCCGGTTATTCTGGTGCTGCAGAACGGCAGACCCCTGGCGCTGACCTGGGAGCAGGAACACATTCCGGCCATTCTGGAATGCTGGTTCCCCGGGGAAAAGGGAGGAATGGCCATCGCGGAAATCCTGTTCGGAAAAATTTGTCCTTCCGGCAGGCTCCCCATGTCTTTCCCGAAATCCGTGGGGCAGGTGCCCTGCAATTACAACCGTCTTCCCGGCGGGGGACGGCGCTATGTGGAGATGGACTGGAATCCCCTGTATCCTTTCGGCTACGGGCTGACCTATACGTTTTTTGCCTATGAAGACCTGGAGATAGAGGGAAATGGCGCGTCCGCTGCAGATATCGAAAATGGGGCAGAAGTGAAGGTATCCTTTACCGTCACCAACAAGGGAAGCTGCTTCGGGGAAGAGACGGCCCAGGTATATCTGCGGGACATGGTATCCAGTACGGTGAAGCCGGTGCAGGAGCTGGCAGGCTTTGAGAAAGTGGGACTGGAGCCGGGGGAGAGCCGGAGACTGGAAATCCGTATCGGATGCCGGCAGATGCGTACCCTGGACCGCGGCTGCAAATGGCATGTGGAGCCGGGAGACTTCCTGGTCAGCGTGGGGGACAATGCGGCAGATATACTGCTGAAGGGGATGTTCACTGTTATGTGAAGCCATATGATAACCATCGTATCCGTATGGGGACAAAGGAGCCGGAACCGGCGGGAACAACAGTGTGTTAAAAGCGAAAGAATGGAGGGGAACTTTTCCGTGCTGAAAAAACTGACATCCGAAAGACAGATGAGATTTCTGTGTTTTCTATGCTGCCTGGTTTATTTTATGAGTTATATGACCAGGCTGAACTATGCTGCCTGCATGGTGGAGATACAAAATGTACTGCAGGTGGGAAAGAGTATTGCAGGACTGCCGGTGACCATGTGCTTTTTAAGTTACGGGGCAGGGCAGCTGGTCTGCGGCTTCCTGGGGGATAAGTATAGTCCCCGGAGGATGATTTTTACGGGTCTGGCGGGAAGTTCCTGCTGCAATCTGCTGGTGATGCTTTTCCCGGGAATGGAAGTCATGATTCCGGTGTGGTGTGCCAACGGCTTCTTCCAGTCCATGCTGTGGCCGCCCATGGTGCGTGTGATGGCAGAAATGCTGTCTGATAAATGGTACAGACAAAGCTGCGTGCTGGTATCCATGGCATCTACCCTGGCCACCCTGGCCATTTATGTTTTTGCGCCTGTATGCATACAGTTTTCCGGCTGGAAAACCGCATTTGCGGTCCCCGGGGTTCTGGGAATCCTGACAGCGGTTTTCTGGCTGGTCAAAGTCCGGAAACTGGAAGCGGATCATGGTGAGAAGCCCGGGGACGGGGGCAGGACGAAGGTGGAAGAAAATGGGGGTTCCGCCCTGCATCTGCTGGCGGCAGCGCCGCTGATTCCCATTCTGCTGGCCATTATCTTACAGGGAACCCTGCGGGATGGGATGACAACCTGGATGCCGGTATACATGAATGAGGTATTCGGCATGAACAGTTCCAAATCCATTCTGTCCGCGGCGGCGCTGCCGGTGTTCGGGACCCTGTGCATTTTGTTTGCCTCCCTGTTGCTGGGGATTCTGAAAAGTGAAGTGTTTACCGCAATGCTGTTGTTCGGGGCCGGGGCTTTTGCGGGGGCTGTCATGCTGCCGTTTTATGACAGTGCATCCGCGGTGTGCATTATCATGATGACAGTAATTACGGGAAGCATGTACGGAGTCAACCTGCTGCTGATCAGCCGTGTGCCGGGACATTTTGCCGGATACGGCAAGGTATCCACGGTATCGGGGGTGCTCAATGCGGCCACCTATATCGGCAGTTCCCTTTCCACCTATGGATTCGGGGCCGTGGCAGAAGGGGCAGGCTGGAGAACGGTGGTGATTCTCTGGATCGCCATTGCGGTGCTGGGGGCGCTGCTGATGCTGGCCGCAGGACGGAGATGGGCGGCTTTTTGCAAAAAACAGAAATAAGGCGGGAATATCGGGCAGAAAGTTTTCGGATATGGAAACTTTTTGCCCGATTTGCCGTTTATAAGAATAGGATATTTGCGTAGCGAAATTTACGTTGCATGATAATGGATGTCTGTGAAACATAAATTTTTTGTCAGATACAATTTTGGATTCGGAGAAAAGGAGGGGTGGGGAGATGACCGTATTTTATGCCGGCCTGCATTTTCTGGTAGATGGCCTGTGTGCCCTGGCCATGTTCGGGATATTTCTCCCCGGAGGAAGGGGCATTTATCCCATGCTGATATATAATTTCTGCGCCTTTGCCCTGCAGATGCCCATGGGGGTACTGCTGGATGCCCTGAATGAGAAGGAAAAGGGAGGGAGGAAAAAGAATTTTGCGCTGTTTGCCGCAGCGGCAGGGGTGGTCTGCACGGTGGCAGGCCTGGCAGCAGGCCCGGCAGTGCTGGGAACCGGAAATGCACTGTTTCATGTGGGAGGCGGTGTGGGAACCATACAGGAGGACAATGAAAAGAACTGGAAGGGCAGGGGACTGGGTGTGTTTGTGGCACCGGGGGCGCTGGGACTGTATCTGGGCACCCTGGCGGCGAAGCAGGGATTTCAAAGGGCCGGGATCCCGGGTGTAATCGCGGGGATGCTGCTTTTGGGAGCGGCGGCAGTGTATGTGTCCCGGAAGGGGAGGAAAAACAAGGGCAGGCAGGAATGCCATGGTTCCGAAGGGCCAAAACCTGCCGGGGCAGGGACGGTAAGGCTGGCACTATGCTGTCTGGCAGTGGTGTTTTTGCGGTCTTATATCGGTATGGAGGTTACTTTTTCCTGGAAAAACGATATGACTGCAGGGCTTCTGGCTGTTCTTGCCATTGTGGGCGGGAAGGTGGCGGGAGGGTTTTTGGCTGCCAGGCACGGCGCCATGAAGACCGCGGTATTTTCCCTGGTGCCGGCATCTCTGTGTTATTTCTGCTGTACCGTGATGCCGCTGGGGCTGGCGGCCTTGTTTTTCTTCAATATGACCATGCCGGTAACGCTGTACCAGATGGCCCGCAGACTGCCGGCATATCCTGGATTTGCGTTCGGATTCCTGACTTTCGCACTGTTTCTGGGATTTCTGCCGGGCTATTTTCAGGCGCTGCCATGGGCGCCGGGGAATGTGACCGGGGGTGTGGGGTGTGCGGTATCCCTGATTCTTATGGCATGGGGCATATGCGGTACAGGGAGGAAAGCCGGAGGGAGGCCCATATGAACAGGTATCTGACAGAGATGTTCGGAGTTTCCCTGGCGCTGACAATTATCATAGAGCTGGCGGTGATGGGGATATGCGGGAACTGGATTGCCAGGGACAGAAGGCGGGCCCTGCTGGTGGTACTGGTGAATATACTGACCAATCCGCCGGCGGTACTGCTGGGCTGGCTGGGAAGGCTGTGGCTGG
>CAJTLR010000095.1:0-212 GCA_910577185.1 uncultured Acetatifactor sp. | reverse complement strand
TTGCGGCTGCCGCTGGAGATTGTTGTGGAGATGGGGGTAGTGGCGGTGGAAGCATATGTCTACCGGAGTTTTGCGGAAAAGGAAGAATGGCGGGTGGCACATCCCGTAAAACTGGCAGCGGCGGCAAATCTGTGCTCCTGGGGGCTGGGACGCCTGCTGTCGGGGATACTTTGACTGGCAGGAGGCCTGACCGGGGAGACAGGCAGCCATGT
>CAJTLR010000094.1 GCA_910577185.1 uncultured Acetatifactor sp. | reverse complement strand
ATAGGGACAGTCTGCGCTTTTTTATCCCCCGCAAGATTCTGTTTCATAGTAAATCAGAAGTTTTAGGAGAGCCGGAGAAAATGAATGTAAAGGTATCTGTTATACTGCCATCATTGAACGTGGCTGACTATATCAAAGAATGCCTGGAGAGTGTAATTGCGCAAACTTTATGGGAAATAGAAATAATATGCGTGGATGCAGGCTCCACAGATGGCACATTTGAAATTTTGCAGCAATATGCCGGGAAAGACACAAGGGTACAGATTTTCGGCTGTGAAAAAAAAAGTTATGGACGGCAGGTTAATGAGGGAATCCGGAGAGCAAACGGTAAATACATTGCAGTGGTTGAAACGGATGATTTTGTAGCAGAAGAAATGTTCGGAAAACTTTATGAGACCGCTGAAAAATATAGCCTGGATTATGTGAAAGCTGATTATGATTCTTTTGAAGAACTACAGCAGGGGGGAAGAGTCTGGCAGACAAGGAAGACATTTCCGGTCAGAACCGATTTATACGGAAAAGTTATCAGACCTTTGGATTATGTCTGTGTTGTTGAAGGGGATTACAACATATGGAAGGGAATATACCGGAAGGACTTTCTGGTTCAAAAAGGAATTGTTCTGAATGAAACGCCAGGTGCTGCATTTCAGGATATAGGCTTTATTCTGCAGACAATATGCCTTGCAGAACGGGCCCTGTATACAGATGACTCGTTTTATCGCTATAGGGTAAAAAGGAAAGGGGCTTCAACATACCAGCCATCAGCAGTGAAATACTTATATCAGGAATTTTCCCGGCTTCTGGAGGACAGTACACTTCCGCTGGGAACAGACCGGCAGGTATGGAATAGAATTTATTACAAGCTGGCCCTGAATTTCAGGGTGGAATATGAAAAAGTACTGCGTATGGAACAATACAATACCGATTCGGAACATTTGTCAAAGTATTATGAATGGTTTTGCGGGAAAATACTTTATGCCCTGAAAAAAGAACTGCTGAATCTTTCGGATTTCGGGGGCTATAGAATGGAACTGGAACTGTTGCTGAAGTCCGGCAGGAGTTACGCGGATTATAAATATGTAAGGGATAAGATGGAGACAGAACCGCTGGAGCGGCTGCGGGAGAAAATAGGGGAACGCAGAGTCATCATATTCGGCTGCGGGAGGTATGGGAAAGAAATATGTGCAATTCTGGATATTCATGGACTGGATGTGGCAGCCTTCTGTGACAATAATCAGACACTTTGGGGAAAGTCGTGCTATAAAATAGAAGTCATGTCCCCGGAAATATGCTGCAGGGAATATGAAGATGCTTTTTTCATTGCGGCGTGCAGACAGGGCGGAGAGGATATGAAAAGACAGCTTGAGGGTTATGGGATTCATAGAGACAGTATTGCTGTCTGGCCGGAAGATTTCAGGCAGTGACTGGCAATCCGTTAAGAAGAGTCTGCTTTGGAAGAGATAAGCAGAAAGGCAGATAAGTTTGAAAGTTCCTTTCAAATACTGATTGGTATGGGCGCCAAAGCGCGTCAGGGGTATAAAAATGGAAGAAAAAATCAGAAGAGCCATTCAGAAGGCGGTTTCCGGGGGAAGGCGGAATTATGTAATATTTCCATTCGGTGAGCAGGGGCGTCTGTTTAAAAGGATACTGAACGACGAATTCGGGAGGCAGGAAGCGCTTATCATAGACAGCGGGAAAAGAGACCCGGAAAGCGGCGTGAAACGGTTTGAGGAAGTGGAGCCCGGATTCTGGGAGGATTGCACGCTTTTCATTGTCAGCGACCACACGGAAATCTATTTTGAGCTGAGGAGCCGTGCCCTGCAGTATGTCCCGGGAAAAAACGTGCTGGATGTCCTGACGAACGAATGGGGGACGGACGATGCCCTGCAGGGGATTTTGACCAGGGACAGGACGAGGGTATTCTTCAACCCGGTCCTGCGCTTCCATGACGAGAATACCGTGGAGGCCCTGGGGAACAATACCGGGAACCTGGTATATGTGGAAGCGCTGAGGGAGCAGCTGGATTACCACATTGAGGCAAGACTTACAAGGGAATGGGTAGGAGACAGGCTCGGCAGGGGCAGTGTGGTTTCCGTAATGCCGGCATCCAACTTCGTGGCAGAGTACGCAGTGTGGTGCGAGAGCCTGCTCCCGATCCTGGAGCAGACGGACATGCGGTTTACCTTTGTGGGGCTTGGCGCGCAGGCCGGGTTCCACGAGACGCCCCGGGATGTGGTGGCAGGCCTGACGGAGGGCCAGAAGAGGGTTTTCCGGGCGGTGGGGGAACACGCGGCACAGATAGGAGTGCGGGGCGAGTTCACTGCGGCGTGCATGGAAGAAATGGGCATCAGGAACGTGGAGGTCATCGGCTGCCCCTCCTTTTACCAGTACAAGGGGGAATACCCCGTACTGGCAGAGCCGGCAGCGGACAGGATACTCTATACGGCAGACCGTTCCAAAAAGGAAATATACGCACTGGCCGGACAGCATGATTCCTGCCTGGTATGCCAGAACCATGAGGACAGTCCTGGGGGGGCAGAAACGATTTTCTATGATTTTAAGAAGTGGAATGATTTTGTCTCCGGTTCGGGATTTACGTTTGCCTTCGGAAGCAGGTTTCACGGAAACATGATGGCGCTGCGGAACGGGATCCCGGCCCTGTGGATCGCGCATGACTGGAGGACCCTGGAACTGGCCAGGTACCTGGGACTGCCGCACCTGAATTATTATGATGAAAAATTCAGGAAGATACGGTATGTGGAGGAGCTTCTGGAGTACTGTGACTATGGTGAAGTCTATAGAAAGTACCCCGGGCTGGAGAGAACCTACCGTAATTTCATAAGGAAGAATTTTGACGAAAACTTCAGAAAATGAAGAAAGCAGGGAGAAAAGTGACAAGAGTATCCGTTATAGTACCAGTATACAATGTCCAGGACTACCTGGGGGAATGCATGGAAAGCATCCTGGGACAGACCATGCGGGAGATTGAAGTCATCTGTGTCAATGACGGCTCCACGGACCGGTCGCCGGAAATACTGCGGCAGTATGCGGAACGGGATTCCCGGGTGCGGATCATTGACAAGGAAAACACCGGTTACGGAGACAGCATGAACAGGGGGCTGTCCCTGGCAGCGGGGGAATACGTGGGGATTGTGGAACCGGATGACTGCGTGGAGCCTTCCATGTTCGGGGAACTGTACCGCAGGGCGGAGGAAGACTGCCTGGACTGGGTAAAGGGTGATTTCAGGGTATTTGTGGGGGACAGGGAGGGCCCGCACCGTTTCCTGGTGGAATCCTTCCGGCCGGACAAGAAGGGGCTGTACAATAGGGTGCTGGACCCCATGGATCATCCGGAGCTGGTGGAGACGGACAATTACCACTGGAGGGGAATTTACCGGAAGGGCTTCCTGGAGGGCTGCGGAATCCGGTTCAACGACACACCGGGGGCCGCATACCAGGACAACGGCTTCAAATACCAGACCATCTGTCTGGCAGGCCGTGTCATGTATGTGGACAAGGCATACTACTGGTACCGGAGGGACAACCTGGCGGCATCCTCCTACAATCCCCGGGGGCTTGAAATGATGTACGGGGAATACGCTTTTATCAGGGCATTCCTGGCGGCCCGCCCCCGGCAGGAGGAGATTTTCCTGAAATGGTACTACATAAAATTCTACACGCAGTTCCATGACCAGCTGGAAAAGGTGCTGGACACGGAATGGGAGGACCCGAGGGCACGGGAGACCCTGCAGCTGTACCGGGAGGCCTTCCGGCCCGGGTTTGAAAGGGGATTCTACCGGGACTACGGCGAATGGGAATGGGTTTACCGGGATGTGGCGCTGCTTCTCCGGTATCCACGCACCTTTTTCGAAACAAAGAAAATGGAGCGGGAGCTGCGGGACGAAAAATACCGGCACTGGCTGGACCATGTAAGGGACAGGGAGCTGGTCATCGTGTGCTGCGGGAAAAAGGCCAGGCAGGTGGCCAGCTTCCTGGAAATAAACCATGTGTCAGGCGTGGCAGCGGTCTGTGACAACAGTCCGGGGCTGGCCGGCACGGAGTTTTACGGGCACACCGTTGTCTCACCGGGGCAGGCAGTGGAAAGGGTTCCCGGCGGGTACTTCCTGATTGCCAGGGCGGGACAGAACCGGGAAATTGTGGAGCAGCTGGTCCGGCTGGGGGTGGCGGAGGACTGCATAGAGAGTGTCACGGTGCCCCTGGACGACTACACCAGCCTCACATGCCGGATGGCAGGAAGGGGGACTGGGGATGGCTAAGGTTTCGGTCATCGTGCCGGTGTACAATGGGGAGCGGCACCTGGAAAAGTGCATGGACAGTATCTGCAGCCAGACACTGGAGGACATAGAGATTATCTGCGTGGATGACGGATCCACGGACGGCACGCCGCATATTCTGCGGAAATATGCCGCAGGGGACGGCAGGGTCAGGATACTGACGCAGAAAAACCTGTACGCGGGAACCGCCAGGAACAGGGGCATGGAACATGCGGAGGGGAAATACCTCTCCTTCCTGGACGCAGACGATTACTTTGAACCGCATATGCTGGAAAAACTGTACCACACGGCCGAGGAACGCGGCCTGGACATTGCCGTGTGCCGTCACAGCATTTATGACGAGGCCCTGGAAAAAACAGTGGAGCCCGGCTGGTCCTGGCAGGAATCCTTCCTTCCGGAGAAGGAGGTCTTCCGGGGCACGGACCTGAAGAACGCGGGAGTTTTCCAGGCCATGCGTGGATGGGCATGGGACAAACTTTTCAGGACGGATTTTGTCCGTCGGTCAGGGTATGTATTCCCCGAATTCCGCTCCTCGGAGGACGGTTTTTTTGTGTACATGCTGGCGGTCAGCGCGGAAAGAATCTCATGTCTGGGTGACTCGCTGGTTACCCACAGGCTGAACCAGAAACACTCACTGTCTGCCGAGAAGGAAGGGGACTGGCTGAACGGGTTCAGGATGTGGAAGATGGTCAGGGAGGAAATGGAATACCTGGAGATTTATGACACGTACAGGCAGAGTTACCTGAATGAAATCATCGACTATCTGGCGTGGTACCTGGACTCATTCCGGACATATGAGGCATTCCGGAAATGCTTTTACTATATCCGGAATGTCATGGAGGAGGAACTGCAGATCCTCTGCCATGGCAGGGAATATTACTTTAAGAGTGAGGCCTTTGACTGGTACCAGAAGGTAACGTCCCTTTCGGCGGGGGAATACCTTTTCCGGGGCCGCCTGGAAAAGGACGGGAGGATTCTGGAGTGCAAAAAGTCCCTGGACCTTGCCAGAACCCGGGAAAGAGAGAAGGACTGGGTTTTTCCGTTCCATATGCTGGAAGCCGGGAAGACGGTGGTGCTGTATGGGGCAGGGAAAATCGGCCAGTCTTTTTACCGGCAGCTGACGGAAAGCGGGTTCTGCAGGAATGTTATCTGGGTGGACAGAAGGCATGGGGAATGCGGGGACCAGGAAATGCAGGTGCGGAATCCGGACATCATGGATACGGAAAACTTTGATTACGTCTTCATTGCGGTGAAGGACGGGGAGGCTCAGAAGGAGATACGAAAATCGCTTCTGGCAAAGGGAATTGCTTCAGAAAGGATAAGGTGTTTCGGGCAGTCTGGGGACCAGGGACAGACAACCTGACCGAAATGCCGGGTAGAATGCATGTGCGGAGCAAAAATGACAATCCCGGTTGTGTTTTCAACCGACGAAAACTACATATTCTACACCTGCGTTGCCATTACATCCCTGGCACGGAGTGCGGCACCGGGCACGGAATATGACATCCATGTCCTGATGGGGGAGGAACCGGGAGAGAACGCCGCGGCCCTACTGGGGGAACTGCGTCGCCGGCATCCCAACATACGGGTCAGCACGGTGCGGGTGGATGGCGCCCGGTTCCGGAACGTGGTCATCAACAACGGGCATGTGACGAGGGCCGCCTTCTACCGGCTGGCGCTTGCAGATCTGCTGGGAGTGGACAGGTGCATTTACCTGGACTCGGACATCCTGGTCACGGATGACCTGAGTCCCTTATACCTGGCAGACCTGGGGGACTGCTGCCTGGCAGGGTGCCGGGACATCTGGATTGACCTGATGGAGGAGACGGAAAGGGAGGAAAGGCGGGAACGGGCAGACCTTCCCTCCATGGACGGGTATGTCAATTCCGGCGTGCTCGTTATGGACCTGGGGAAAATCCGGGAGGAGGGACTGGATGAAATGTTCCTGCGGCACGCGGGCCGGGACTACCAGTATGAGGACCAGGACATCCTGAATGTGTGCTGTTACGGGAGGATAAGGCTTCTCTCCGCAAGATGGAATATATTTGCCCTGTTCCTGGGAGAGGAACGGATGCTGCGGGAAAGCGGGATCTCCGGGGACGTGCTGCGCCAGTACCAGGAGAAAAAAGGGATCATCCACTATGCGACCCCCTTCACCCGGCCCTGGGAACATTCACGGTACCGGGCATGCCGGGAATGGTGGGAGGCAGCAGCGGAATGGGAGGACACGGGACAGTACCGTGAACTGTACGGAAGGGTATGCATCCGGGAACGGCAGGATAAGTGGGAGCACTGGCTGGGGGAATGCGCCCGCCATGAGGGGGTGGTCATTTTCGGCTTCACGTCGTACGGCAGGGAAGTGTGCGAGTGGCTGCTGCGGGCGGGTCTTGGGGATAGGCTGCGGTTCTGCGACAATGACCCGGAAAAGAGGGAAAAGACATATAAGGGCATCCCGGTTTTCCCGCTGGCAGAGATTGGCGTGGATGGCATCCTGTTCATCAACGCAAGCCAGGGGAGGAGCCGGGAAGTCACGGAGGCCCTGGTGGCACACGGGGCAGTGGAAGGGGACATCCTGCACTACCGCAGGGAAAAGCCCCCGGGATATTACCGGTACCTGGACGAGGCATATTACCTGGAGGAGCTGGAGGACATCTTCCTTCGGGAATTCGGCAGGGGGCGGGGGGACTTCCGGCCCGACCTGGCCCGGATGCGGGGGCTGCTGCGGAATGACCTGCAGTATGAATCCTGGCATGCCAGGTACCGTCTGGGAGAATGGATACTGAAGGAGTAGGAAAATGCCAGAAATTTCGATTATTGTACCTGTTTACAACGTGGAAGTCTTTCTGCGCCAGTGCCTGGACAGTCTGCTGGCGCAGACCTTCCGGGATTTTGAACTGATATGCATCAATGACGGCTCCACGGATTCTTCCCTGGACATTTTGGAGGAATATGCGGCGGCAGACGGACGTATCCGGCTGTTCAGCAAGGAGAATGAGGGCTATGGGAAAACCATGAACCTGGGGCTGTCGGAGGCCAGGGCGCCTTATGTGGGGATTGTGGAGAGCGACGATTTTGTAAAAAAGGAAATGTTCGGGACACTGTATGGTGCGATCCGGGAAAACCGGGCAGACGTGGTAAAGTGCAATTTTTACAAGTACACGGCCGGGAGCGGGGAAGGCAATGGTCCCAGCCCGGAATACCCGGACTGGGTGTACGGGAAGGTGGTGGAGCCCATTGGCTGCCCGGAACTGTACCTGGCCAACTCCAGTATCTGGGCCGCGCTTTACGACAGGAGGTTCCTGGAGGAAAACGGGATCCGGTTCAACGAGACCCCCGGAGGTTCCTTCCAGGACATATCCTTCCAGTTCAGGGTGCTGAGCAGTGCCCGGAGAATGACGGTGATCCAGGATGCCCTGCTGTATTACCGCACGGACAACATGATGTCCTCGGTGCATTCGCCGTATAAGATATACTGTATCTGTGATGAAATGCATGCCATAGAGGATTATATCAGGGAACAGGACGGGGAACGGCAGGAAATACTGTGGCCGCGCCTGGCACGGAGGAAGTACTATGACTACCGTTGGAACTGGAGGCGGCTTCCCATGGCCTTCCAGTATGCCTTTTATGAAAAGATGGTGGCGGAGCTGAGGGCGGACCGCGACAGCGGGAAATTCCAGGGTGCCGTATGGGAAAACCCGGAGGACGAGGCCGACATGGAACGGATGCTGGCAGCTCCTCTTGCGTATTTCCTGGAGAAAACGGGAGGGTTCCGGGACACCCGCACGGACCTGGTCACCACCCGGAACAGCGACCTGGCCCGTCTGGGTTTCTTCTCCCTGGCAGCCAGTGTGGAGGGCATTGTGGTTTACGGTGCGGGAAAGGTGGGGCGGCATGTGGCAAGTCGTCTGCGGGAATACGGAATCCCGGAGGGAAGGCTGCTGTTTGCGGTGACAGACGGACGGGAGGCCGGGGGCACCGTGGACGGAATCCCGGTCAGGCAGGTGGACGGGGCCATCAGAGAGTATCCCGGGTGGCTGTTTCTGGTGGCGGTAAAGGGGGAACCCCGGGCCGTGATGCTAAACCGCCTGAAGTTTCTGGGGTGTGGTAACATCCTTCTGGCGGATGACGCGGTGCTGTCGTACCTGGAGCATGCGCCGGAAAGATAGGGAATGCCAGGAGTAGAAAATATCAGCATTTTTATCGGCGGGGGGTGCAAAAATGTATTCATTTGATATATTTGATACGTTAATCACGAGGGATGTGGCTTCTCCGGAGGGAATCTTTGCATGTATGCAGGAAGAGCTGGAAAAGGAGTTTTCTTCCGGGAGAAATGGACAAGGAATGACATTTCCCGCCTATGTGAGGGACAACTTCTGTCAGCTCCGCATTCATGCGGAGGAGATTGCACGTGATACATACCGGAAGCAGGGGTATGAGGATATTCTGCTGCCCCAGATATATGAGGCGTTTACTTTGCTGGGCAATCTGGAAGAGGAACAGACTGCATGGCTGGCTGACCTGGAGAGAAAGACGGAAATCAGGCATGTGTCCGGAATCAGGGAAAATATCTTATATGTAAAAGAACTTTTGGAACGAGGAAAAAAGGTAGTACTGATTTCGGACATGTACCTGGAAGAAGCGGTTATCCGGGAAATGCTACTGCAGACAGATTCCGTTTTTGCGGGACTGCCCCTTTATGTATCTGCCGTGTGGAATAAGACGAAATATTCCGGAAGTCTATATGAGCTGGTGCGGGAAAGGGAGCTGCCGGAGGGAGAGGACTGGGTTCACATCGGTGACAATGCCTTTTCGGATGAAAGGCAGGCCATTGCAAAAGGCATCCAGGGGCGGTTATACGCAGGAGGGGGCCTGACGCCGTGGGAGCAGACTGCAGTATCACAGTATTCATATCATGCAGCTGTACAAAGGGGAATAGGTCTTTCGCGGCTGGCGCGGAAACATATGTGGGAGGCGGGACAGTTGTCTGACGCCTGGCAGATCGGGTGTTCCATTGGGGGAAACATACTGGTTCCCTATATTTACTGGATACTGCAGGTTAGTGTGAAAAAAGGTTATTCAAGGCTTTATTTTATTGCCAGGGATGGGTTTTTGTTAAAGAAAATAGCCGATATCCTGATAGAAAAATATCATTTGGATATACAGACAAAATACATATATGGATCCCGAAAGGCCTGGCGGATTCCGGCAATGGGCAGCAGTCCTGGCGACATATTCAGGCTGGTGTTGTGGTCACATCCCAGAACCGTGGATACCATACAAAAACTGGCTGCAGTTTTCGGGCTGGAAGAAGGGGAACTGTATCCGTTCCTTCCGGAGGGATGCAGACATGGCACATCTGGTCTGGGAGAAAGATGCATAAGGGAACTGGCGCTTGTTCTGGACCGCAATGAAGATTTCCGGCATTTCCTGAAAGAAAAAAATGCACCTAAGAAGCAGATGTTACAGCAATACTTATTGCAGGAACTTGATCTGTCAGATGGGCATTTTGCTTTTGTGGATTTATCGGGTGGTGGGTTTTCACAAAAATGCCTTTCGGAGATTATGAGGGAACTGACGGATACAGCAGTGCGATTTTTCTATTTCCGACTGGATCAGATGGATGTAACGGAGAGATGTGTTCCCTATGTCTTTGTGCCGGGTAATTTGGAGGGAAGCCTGATTGTGGAAATGATGTGCAGGGCACCTCACGGACAGACAGAAGGGTATTATCTGGAAAAGGAAGAGTGGGACAGAGCCGGGGTACCACGACGAAATACCAGAATCTGTCCCTCTTTGGACGCGGGAGAACAGGAAGCCCTGGCAGGACATGGATATATGGATTTTGTTTCCGGGGTGCTGGCCTACGCAGGGGAATATGACCGGATTGCGCCCGATCTGGATGGGGGAAATGATCTGACGCTGCTGCTCTATTACATGAAGAAGATTGTGAAGGAGCCCACCAGGGAAGTCTTGGAATTTTTTGCCGGGATGCCCAATAAGGTTACAGGAAGGGAAAATAAGGTTATCGAATATGCACCACATTTGTCCAGGGAAGAACTGGCGGGCATTTTTCTGCTGCGGGATAAACGTGAGGCGCTGGAAAAATATTATCCCTATTCTTGTCTGGAGTATTCTCTTTTGCGTTGTACGGAGGAAGAAAAGGCATATGTGGCTTACTGCAGGGCTCATTATGAAGATGAAGTCTGGATCCGCCAACGGGAAAAACGGGTATCCGGGAAAAAGCAGTATGGGAGAGCGCAGTATTTTCCGTGCGAACTTCTGGAGAAAAAGGTGGTATTGTACGGTGCCGGAAAATACGGCTGTGACCTTTATGGGAAAATATGGGACTGGCCCTATGGGGAAGTAGTCTTGTGGGTGGACAAGTCAGTACGTGAGAAGCCGTTTCAGGATACCGTAGTGGAGGTAAAATCGCCGGATGCCATATATGGCGCGGATTTTCAGCAGATCGTGGTGGCTGTGGCAGACGAACAGACAGCAAAGGACATATGCAGGGAACTGGAAAACCGGGGAATAGACAGGCGTACTGTGTTGTGGTGGCCTTTGTACCCTGCAGTGGTGGAGTGGGGAATGTAGGCTGGATGTTATTACTATGAAACAGAATCTTGCGGGGGATAAAAAAGCGCAGACTGTCCCTATA
>CAJTLR010000093.1 GCA_910577185.1 uncultured Acetatifactor sp. | reverse complement strand
GTTATAGGGACAGTCTGCGCTTTTTTATCCCCCGCAAGATTCTGTTTCATAGTAACATTAAAATTCCGATATAATCATAAAGCATGTTTGTAAATTCCTTCCCGCCATATGTACGTCTCATTTTGCGGTATGTCTGGCCCTTATTCGGTGAACGTAGCCCGCTGCGTCTCCCTTATCCGGGCCCGGTTTCCCAAAACTGTGACGCACAGCTGCCAGAAAACAATGGTCAGACACACTCCGGGGAATTACAAAAGGAATGAAAAATGATGCAACAACTTGTTTGTCTGGAAAAGGGGCAGGCTCTCATGGCAATGCACAATGACCAGGGGTATGCAAAACAGTACCGGGATATGATCAAGGGAAAGGGAGACGACAGATGGAACACACGGATATATTGACGGCGGTATCTGCGGTCCATGCCATAGTGGCAATGTATGGAACCGGGTACATCCTTTACCGTTTTGCAAAGCCATTTATGGAAAACAAAAAGGGGGCGGTCCGCATTGGCATCACTTATTTTGCCATAATGCTGCTCTTGTATCTGGTGCCGGTGGAGATTAACACATTTGCGGCATACAGTCTGGGGGTATTGTCGGCGTTTCTTGCCATGTGCAGGATAGACCGCAGGAATTATAAACAGAAGACATTTATAGCGGCAACATTCTTTTCCCTGCACTGGCTTTCGGAATATATGACCAGGATAATAACGGATGCCATATATAACATAAAGGCTGTATCGGATGCATTTTATATACCGGAAAGACGCCCGGTGGCAAAGATTTTGATATTTGGCGGAGTGGAACTGCTGGATACGGTAATCGGCTTCGCATTATTGGGAATCAGTGTAAGATATATTGTAAAAACCTATATTTACAAAAGGGAGGACATGAGCATAAAGGAAATGTTTATGTTGATGGTACCTTCCATCACAGGAATGACAGGATATGGAATTCTGATACAGTACCAGACCAGTTCGGGAATGAGCTGGATGGAGCCAATTTATGGTTTATACAATGGACTGGCATTTCTGCATTTCGGCATATCCATTATTACGATTGTGGTAATGACTGTGCTGTTCCAGAACTTCAAGGCAAGACAGGAAGAAAAGCTGCAGAACGAACTGCTTGCCACACAAGTTGACAGCATAGAAAGGCATATCGGGCAGGTGGAGAGCCTGTACCGGGAGATACGGGGTATCAGGCATGACATGGCAAACCATATCCTCACGTTGGAAAGGCTTTATGCCGGAAACCATGTGAAGGAAGCAATGGATTATGGCGAGGAACTAAAGGCCTCCCTGTCCCGGATGGCAGGGGAGATAAAAAGCGGAAACCCCGTTACGGATGTGATCCTGCAGGGATTAAAAAATGAAGCAGAGAAAAGGCAGATATGCTTCCGGTCAGATTTTTATTATCCCA
This sequence comes from uncultured Acetatifactor sp., assembly GCA_910577185.1. GTDB lineage: Bacteria > Bacillota > Clostridia > Lachnospirales > Lachnospiraceae > Acetatifactor. The sequence continues at coordinate 9,822 of CAJTLR010000093.1, read as the reverse complement.
CCGGCACGAACATCAACGCTTTTGATGTCAGCGTGATATTGAACAATGCCCTGCAGAACGCAATGGAGAATATCATGCGTTTTCCGCTGCATTCGGCAGAAAAGAGGGAAGCGCCATATATATCCGTCCTTTCTTACCATAGAAATAATGCCTATATCATCGAGATAAGCAACAGCTTCACCGGAAATCTGCAATGGGATGAAGAACAGGGACTGCCCGTTTCATCAAAAGAAAAAACGGAAGGCCATGGTCATGGGCAAACCCATGGTCATGGTCAAACCCATGGGCATGGGCTGGCCAATATCCGCAGGGTGGCGAGGAAATATTCCGGAGAGATAGCCATTGAATTGCGGGATGCCGAATTCCGCCTCAGTATTATGCTGATGATGGAATGAAATAACTTTTTTGTCAGAAGAATCAGTCTGGCACCTGGCATGGCAGGTATCATAATGGGTTCACGGCAGAAAAAGGCTGGTTCACCGCATATCGGTTTGGTTTGCGGAACTTTATTCCGAAACAATGATGGAGAGCAGGATAAAAATGAAAGGCAGAAGGATTTTGCAGCGACGGGTAAGCCGGGAGGGGCTATCCGGCGGGGCGGTATAGGAAGAAGGAAGCGCCGGGTAAGGATGTGGGCTTTGTAGAGCCTGCGGCTGCAAAAGAGGAGGGTACTTTGAAGCAGGGCAAGAGCGGCTCCCGGTGACAGAGGGGCCGCTGCTGAAAAAAACAAATTTCAAAATGATATCAGGAGGAAATGGAAAATGACAATCAACGGTATTAACGGAGCAAACACACAGATGGGCCAAATGGGAAGGAACCAGGCCACAGACTTTTACAGCCAGAACATTCAGAACCAGATGGCCAATGCGCAGAAACAGCTGCAGGAGCTTTCTTCCAATGAGAATATGACACTGGAAGAAAAGATGAAGAAGCGGCAGGAAATACAGCAGCAGATCAGTGACCTGAATATGCAGCTAAGACAGCATCAGATGGAGCAGCGCAGAGCCGCCATGGGAGGCGCTGAGAAACAGCAGGCAAAAGGTTCCTCTATGGACGGCATGGCTGGCGGCATAGGAAACGCAGGAAATAGAAAAGCGGGAAGCAAAAGCGCAGGACTTTTACAGGCAAGTATGACGGCAATTATTTTTGCGGACAATTCCATAAAACAAGCAAAGGTACAGGGCAGCGTGGCAACAAAAATGGAAGGAAGATCCGGAATCCTTGAGTCTGAAATCAAGCTGGATCAGGCCAGGGGCGACAATACACAGAAAAAGGAAGAAGAACTTGCCCGGGTAGAACAGAAAGCACAGGCAGCGGCATCAGCACAGCTTTCCACACTGGCAGACGCAGGCAGGACAATGGAGGTAGCAGCAAAGGCAGACCGCAGGGAGGAAAAGGATGATGAGAATGATAAGGATACAAAGGCCGCAAACAGAAAGGATGCAGATGGGAATGTGTCCGGTACGGATCCGCAGGAAGAAAGGGTAAATACTAAATCAGACGTTTCCGTCTCTGATGGTGTGGCAGCAGACAGGACCACACCCAGGCAGCCGGCGCCCTGTGTGTCGGTGGATATTCGTTTATAGGAGTAAAAATGCAGATAGTAATATGTGACGATGAAAAAGAAATCAGGGATATGTTTGCGGAAATGATCGGGAAACTTTATCCGAAAGCAGACTTGTCACTGTACCGGTCAGGAGAAGAACTGCTGTCGTCAGATAAGGAGCCGGATATCCTGCTGCTTGATATCCAGATGCCGGGAAAGAGCGGTATGGAAACGGCAAAGGAACTGCGCAGAAAAAACAAAAAGGCCATCATTATCTTTGTGACCGCTCTGGACGACTATGTGTTTCAGGCATTCGATGTAGGGGCCTTCCATTATCTGGTAAAGCCTTTTGACGACAGAAAATTTGCAGAGGTATTGCAGAATGCAGTACAACAGTCTGAGGACAGAAAAAAGCTGGAGGATGCAGGCGGGAAAGGGGAAATGCCCAGTCTGATGATAACCGCAGGGGGAGAACATATCACTGTCAATCTGGAAGATATTGTATATGCGGAGGTATTTGACCGGAAAGTAATTCTGCATACGATGGAGGCAGATATAGAATACTATGGGAAAATGAAAGAACTGGAAGAAAAAGCAGGAGATGAGTTTTACCGTACCCACAGGTCGTTCCTTGTGAATTTTGGATATATCAGGAAATATGATGCAACAACAGTGTATCTCAAAAAAGGACAGGCGCTGATAGCAAGACAGAACTATCAGAGTTTTGTAAAAAGCTATTTAAGATACAACCTGAAGAAGGGGCGGACATAAAAACTGATCAGGCAAAGCAGTAAGAAGAGAGGGAGGCGTATATGAGATTGGGAGAAGCATGAAAAAATATGAATCATTATATTGACAATGGATATTACTGCTGATAAAATTACAAAAAGTGAAGGAAGGACAGGTCCATGATGAAATTATCAGTTGGCATGAACAAAATGAACCAGCAACAGCAGCTTATTGTGAAAACCGACAATGGGCTTTTTGCGTTATGTTCATAACAAGAATCTTTCCTGATTGACTGGAACAAAGCGGCCGAAAGCTCAAAGCGAGTTTTTGGCCGTTTTTTCATGCGCAGGGGCGCGCGATTTTAACTATTTTATGGATTCTTATGATGGAGAAAGGAAGTTTATGATGCCGGAACAGTCAGGGCTTCCCCGGAAGAACGGGAAGCAGTGAAGAATGAATTTTGAAGATTTTCAGTCCGGAGTTTGTGTCTGCACAGTCTCCACAGACTCTGCCATGTACAAAAGCTGTGCAGAAATGGGTAAAATGATCATAAATAGCAGAAAGGAAAAATGTATATGATATGTAAAAAACTGACACCAAATGAGAGGCCTGTTTTTCCCAAAAGGGCAATCATCACGGCAGGTATGCCATATGGAAATAAGAATCTGCATTTTGGGCATGTGGGCGGTATGTTTATCCATGCCGATATTTTTGCAAGATTTTTGAGAGACCGTATTGGAAAAGATAATGTCATTTTTCTTTCGGGAACGGACTGTTATGGCTCGCCTATTATGGAAAGCTTCCGCAGGCTGCAGGAAGAAGGGTACGACGGTTCGCTGGAGGATTATGTACAGGACAACCATGAGAAACAGAAAAAGACTCTGGCGGGTTATGGCATCAGCCTGGACTTTTTTGGTGCATCAGCGCTGGGAGAAGCCGGGGCTATCCATAAAAAGGTATCAGCTAAAGTTTTCCGGACATTGTATGAGAACGGGTATATTAAAAAACTGTCTGTGCCACAGTTCTATGATGAAGAAAAGAAAATGTTTTTAAACGGAAGACAGGTAATAGGGAAATGTCCGATACCGGGATGTACTTCGGACAAGGCATATGCGGACGAATGTTCGTTGGGACATCAGTTTTTACCTTCTGAACTCATTCATCCTGTCAGCTGCCTGTCAGACAAAAAGCCGGTTCTGAAAGAAGTTGAAAACTGGTATTTTGACCTGGAACATTGTATCAGTATGGTGAAGGATTATAATGACTTTTTGCGTAAAAACACAAACACTCGTAAATATCAGTTAGAGACGGTGGAGGAATTTCTGAAGAAGCCCCTGTTATATGTGCCGAGGAAATATATAGAGGATCTGGCAGGGCTGGCGGCAAAATTACCAAAGCACACACTGACTGACGAGGAGAAGAAACCTTCCGTGGTCTTTGAATTTGAAAACCTGGATGACAGAGACAGGGCAAAAAGTGTTCTGGATTCTGAGAATATTCATTATACCTCCGGAAAGACGCTGGTTCCGTTTCGTTTGTCCGGCAATGTGGAATGGGGAGTTCCTTTTCCTGAATGTGAGGATTTAAAAGACCTGACCTTCTGGGTATGGCCGGAATCATTATGGGCGCCCATTTCCTTTACTTTAGCATATCTGACGGAGAGGGAAAGGGAAGATGAACTGTCCAAATGGTGGTATGATGAGGAAGCGGAAGTTTATCAGTTTATAGGAGAAGATAATATTTACTTTTATGCCATCGCCCAGACGGGATTATTTACGGGATTGCAGGTTCCGAGGGAAGAAACTCCCAATATGGCAAAGGTGCATCTGTCCCATATTATTGCCAACCGCCATTTGTTATATATGGATACCAAAGCCAGCAGTAGTTCCGAGAAAAAACCGCCTACGGCGGACGAGCTGCTTGATTATTATACCAGGGACCAGCTGAGAATGCATTTTATGAGTTTGGGGCTGTCTTCCAAAAGCGTGGGATTTAAACCCCAGGTATTTATGAAAGAGGAAGAACGTGTGGGGGTTGACATGGTCTTAAAAGACGGCAATTTGATTACCAATGTATTCAACCGGCTGATTCGGACATGTTTCTATGCGATTCAGAATAACTGTGGTGGTAAAATACCGGAAGGAGAAGCCTGTGAGGAAATCAGGCTTATGGCGGAAAAAGCAGTTCTCGATTATGAACGTCATATGTATAATCATGAGTTCCATCGGATTTCTTATGTTATGGATGATTTTATACGGTCAATCAATAAGCACTGGGTTAATAATGTAAAGATAGCTGATGCTGCCGATGATGTGGCATTCAGAAAGCAGCTGGTGATTGACTGCTTTTATGCCTGTAAGGTTATGGCTGTTCTGATCCATCCAATTGCACCGGAAGGATGCGAAATGTTCAGGGAATATCTGAATTTGGGAGAGGAATTGTGGGATTGGAATTACATTCTGAAACCGATTTCTGCTTATGTTAAAGATATGGAAAGTCATGAATTGAAGTATCTGGAACCAAGAGTCGATTTCTTCAGGAAGCATAATTGCCAGTTGGGGGAAATGTAATTACGGAAATGACTTAAGCAGAAGGAGAAATACATGACATAAAGTTACGCTCACGACAGATTTAGGCTCATTTAAGAAAAAAACGGTCATGGGAAAAGAAAAGGCTTATAATGGGCTTACATCGAAAGGAGGAGCGCGGCTATGAGGAAGACAATACACATTACCTTGCTGGAATTACTGAAATTACTGAAAAAGAGGGAGTTCCGGTTAGGGCTGATCATGGTGCTGGTTATGGGGGGAGGCATGGCATACGGTGCGTATACGTTCCCGGAGAGTTTTGGGGTACACAATGTAATCGCATTTTTTGGAAACTTTGCCAGTATTTTAATCATGTTTCTGGCGGCAGGAAGCCTGGGGGAAGAATTTGACCTGAAAACGGCCACATTTGTTTTTACTTCAAGAAGCAGAAGAATTCAGATCATCACGGCAAAAATCGGGAGCATAGTGCTGATGAGCATGCTGACAGGTTTATGCGGCGGAATTTTATATGACGCGGCATGGATTCTCTGTAAACAGCCCTGGACCGCAGCTACGCTGCTTGGGAACCTGGGAAAGGAAATCCTGATCTACATGATTTACGGCTTTGCCGTAGGCGCAACGGCAGTGATGATCACCTGCTTTCTGAACACCACCATTACGCCTTTTATTTATCTCATTATACTGTTTTGGGTAATGCCCGGTATTTTGCAGCTGATGGGACAGAAAATAGCAGCCCTGGGAAAGGTAATGGATTATGTGCTGTTCTGTGTGTCCGACCAGTTGCTGATGTATCAGGACTGGAGCATCAAAAATATTGCCGTATTTCTTATTACGGGCATTGCCTTTTCAATGGTCGGTATCACTGTCTTACAGAAAAAAGATATTTAAAGGGCAGAACGATAGCGCAGCAGACCGGATGGTTCGTAAAAACGCAGAATGCGTACTATAGTGCGCATTTCTGCGAAATCTGAACCTGCTGTATGAACAGGCCGTCCCTTATGGAAGTTTCGTGATAAATATGATCGTACCGGTTCAGGATTTCGGACACATTGGAAAGGCCGATGCCATGCCCGTCTCCCTTTGTGGTGATGCCTTTTTTCTGCATCTGGGCCACAGAAAGGCCCTTGTCAACAAAGGTGTTTGTTATGATAAACACAGTGTCCCCATTCATTCTGCCCAGATGGAAATTCAGGATGGGATGTGCAGTTTCCAGGCAGGCCTCCATGGCATTGTCCAGATAAATTCCAAGCATCCTGATGAGGTCAACGGGGTCCATGGCAATGGAATCCGGTTCGATTTCATCCGGAATATCGATGGTTACTTCGATATCCTGATTCACTGCCAGGAGCAGCTTGGTATATAAAATACTCTTCAATTCCAGGATTCTCACACGCAGTAAGTTGTTCAGGGCGCCGTTTTTCTGGGTGAGATTCTTTTGCATCGGCAAAATGGAATCATAGAAAAACCTTTCCATTTCCTCATATTTTTTCTCATCCATATAGGCGGCCAGGCAGGCCATGATGTTGATGTAGTCATGCTTGAAAGCCCGCAGATTGTCATAGACCATTTCCAGATTTCGGGTGTATTCATTCAGGTTTTCCAGATATTCCACTTTTTTCAGGGCTTCATAGTTCTTTCCGGTGGTGTGCAGCACGATAAAGATCATGCTGACTGTAAACAGAAAGTAAAGCACCAGGGAAGAAACCATCAAAAAGTATTCCGTGTGCGTAATCTCTATATTGTCAAAAAAAGAAGCCATGGTGAGAAGCATAAATGCGCAGAGAAGAAGGGTCAGGGCCAGTAAGACAACCAGTTTTCGGCCCATTTTTTCAAACGTGGCTATGAAATACTTCTGCAGCAGCCGTCTGATCAGATACAGAACGGGGAAGCTGGCCATCATCGTGCAGATATGATACAGCAGCATAATAATCAGGTCAGAATTGATGTCTTTCACGGAGACGTCCCCGAACAGATTCAATAGCAACCCCACCATATTTCCTAAAACGCAGTTCAGAATATAACCTATGGGAACGTAAAAAACAGTGTATAATTTTCCGGTAAACTTCGCCAGCAGGGCAGAATTTACCGCCAGTATCATAGGCAGCAGGGGATAAAAGGTCAAATATATCATACAGTAAAAATGTATGAGTAACGAAAAAAAGAGAACGGGATATTTTTTTAAGGAAAGCTGCGGGTGGGTCAATATAAAAATATCACAGGTTATCAACAGCGCTATCATTGCGGAGGCAGTCCAATACAGCAGTTGCATATCAATCTCCTTGAAAGTTCTATGGTCATGCAATGGGGTTCCCGCCAGGGTTTGGCAGGGGATACAGAGCTGCCACCCCGCTATCTGATTATACTGCAATGGGGATAAATTGGCAAGAAAAAACAGTTATGACGGAAAAAGGGGCATTTACGACAGAAACGGAAAACCAGGAATTTTTGCGCTATAATGGATCTCAGACCATGGCACCGGGATGATGGAACCTGGATCATAAAACCTGGACCATAAAATCCGGGGTATAAAACCAGGGAGGATTCCGGGAACTGAATTTTGTGAAAAACTTATCAAAAAAATACAAATTATAGGAGCAGGAGGCGCAGAATGAGAGAGAATTGTGTGTTGAGAGTAAACAATGTGAGCAAAAGGGCAAAAGATTTTCAGATTTTAAATAAAGTATCTTTTGAGCTTGGAAGCGGAGAGATTGTGGGGCTGATCGGGCCCAATGGAGCCGGGAAAACCAGTATCATGAAAATCCTGGTGGGACTGACCAGAAATTATACGGGCGAAGTGGATTTAAGCGGTGTCAGGGACATCGGCTGTATGATTGAAACACCCAGTTTTTATCCGTACAATACGGGATATCAGAATCTGATGTACTTTGCCGGATTAAACGGCGTGGGAAAAAAGAAGGTAAAAGAATTGCTGGAACTGTTGGGACTTGCGGACGCTGCACATAAGAAGGTCAAGGCATATTCCCTGGGCATGAGGCAGCGGTTGGGAATTGCCCAGGCTTTATTAAAGGATCCGGATGTCCTGGTACTGGATGAACCCACCAATGGACTGGACCCGGAGGGGATTTACGAAGTCCGCGAATATATCCGGAAAATCGCGGAGGAAAAGAACATCACCGTATTGATTTCAAGCCACCTTCTGGGCGAACTGGAAAAAATGTGCCACAGGGCAATCATGATCAAAAAAGGGGAAGTCATCCGGTTCATGGATTTTGGCGAAGACAGCAGGGAGAAACAGATCACCTATGTAATGGAAAGCCTGGATACGGAAAACGCCCGAAAAATTCTCCAGGACAACGGATATGATGTGGCTTCCCAGGATGGGCAGGCAGTGCGGATCCGGATTAGCGCAGACGAAAAGAAGGATGTGGCAAAATTACTGGCATCCCACAATGTGGTAATGACAGGGCTTTATGAGGCAGGAGAAACCCTGGAACATACATTTCTGGAACTGATGAAGGACTGAGGCGAAGGGCTTCCTTTTTTCCAGGACAATGGGATCCCGGTGGAGCACGGATTCTGCCGTTGACAAAATTCAGGCATTTTGTATAATATGATACCAGGGTAAGGAGAAAATGCTGTATGTTGAAAATATATATATGTGAAGACATGGAAGCGGAACGAGATAAAATACAGCAGGTGATTGAAAACATTGTCCTTATGGAAGACCTGGACATGGAACTGGGCTGTGTTTCCGAAGATCCGCATAAGATCCTGGAAAAAGTGAAAAAAACACAGGAGGTTGGAATTTATTTTCTGGATATTGCCCTGGGTACGGATATGACAGGACTGACCCTGGCACAGGAAATCAGGAAATATGATCCCAGAGGCTTTATTATTTTTGTTACCACCCATTCGGAAATGAGTTACCTGACCTTCATCTATAAATTAGAGGCTCTGGATTTCATTTTGAAGGATGTTCCTGAGGATTTGGGAAAAAGAATATATGACTGCATGATCAAGGCGAACCAGAGATTTGCGTCTGTTCATAATAAAGTACATGCGAATTTTTCCGTGAAAGTGAATGAAAAGGTATTTACAGTAGACTACGACGATATTCTCTTTTTTGAAACATCACCCAATGTACACAAGATCATTTTACATTGCAAAAATCGCCAGATGGAATTTTTAGGGAAAATAAAAGAGATTGAAAGAGAAGTGGATGGGCGGTTTTACCGCTGTCACCGGTCATTTCTGGTGAATAAGGACAATATCAGGGAGATTGATTTCCAGAATCGTGTGATTTACATGGTCAATGGGGATGAATGCCTGCTTTCGTCCCGGATGATGAAAGGGTTAAAATAAGAAAGCCATGGCTGAAACCCGGTGACTGGTCTTTTTCAGGGGACGGCATGAAAGCCTGTGGATTTTCAAATGCCGTCAGGATAACATAATATGGAATAGGGGTTCACGGTGAACCGACCGGAATATCAAAAGAGGATGGCTGTAACGGGCTGTCCTTTTTTGCAGTCAATGTCATATTGTTGAAACATATATGTTATATGATAAAAAGAGTTTGCATAACAAGGAGAAAAGATATGGCAGCCATTCTGATTGTGGAAGATGACAAGATGACAAATGATGTAATCTGCGACTATTTATGTGATGCGGGACACATGGTATATCAGGCTTTTGACGGGACGGAAGCGCTGAAGCGAATGGAGGAGGAAGAGGTAGAGCTTGTCATACTGGACATTATGCTTCCTCACACAAACGGCCTGCAGGTGTTAAAGGAAATACGAAAAACCAGCATGATTCCTGTTTTGATGCTGACAGCGCTGAGTGATGAGGGCACGCAGATCAGCAGCTTTGACTCCCTGGCAGATGACTATATCACAAAACCTTTATCCATGGTTCTGCTGGGGAAGCGGGTTCTGGCGCTGCTGCGCCGGTCAGGAAAAATGGCCGGAAGAGACTTGTGGGAATATGAAGATATCAAGGTGGATTTTAATGGCTACCTGGCTGAGAAAGCCGGGGAGC
>CAJTLR010000092.1 GCA_910577185.1 uncultured Acetatifactor sp. | reverse complement strand
TTATAGGGACAGTCTGCGCTTTTTTATCCCCCGCAAGATTCTGTTTCATAGTAATTGAATCGGAGTATCACACATCACGACATTCCATGACATTATAGTACAATGAACGGTAAAATGCAAATACCAAAACCTGTGAAAAGTTTATTAAAATTAAGATTTTTCTATAAAAAAAGGAAAAGTCTGGTTTACTTATGGAATGGGGAATGTTAAAATACTAAAGTGTGTTTGATAATTGTTTTTTCAAACACGCCCTGGTGCCATGACTGCCAGGCTGTTTTAATTTATTCGGAAAAAGGAAACAGTATTCGCGGCAGGGCATCGGGAGAGCCCTTTTTGGGAGCAGGAGAGGAGGAGCAGTAAAAATGAGTCGTTTTGAAAAAAGGTTCGGAAAATATGCCATAAGCAATCTGTCCCTGATATTGATTTTGTGTTATGTGGTGGGATACATTATCCAGCTGATCAACGCGGATTTCCTTCTGTACCTGACCTTAAATCCCTATGAGGTGCTGCATGGGCAGATCTGGAGGATATTCACCTGGGTAATCATACCGCCGTCGTCCCTGGATCCGTTTACCATAATCATGCTGTTGTTTTACTATAATATAGGAACCAGCCTGGAACGCACATGGGGGACATACCGCTACAATGTCTACCTGCTGTCGGGAATGTTCTTTACGGTGGTGGGCAGTTTTGTGTGGCTGCTGGTGCAGTATCTGACAGGGGGCACTTCGTCCAATATAGAGTACATTTCCATACTGGCTTCCGTTTATTTCAGCACTTATTATATCAACATGTCCATATTCCTGGCTTTTTCCGCCACATTCCCGAATGTGCAGGTGCTGTTGATGTTCCTGATTCCCGTGAAGGTGAAATGGCTGGGGATCCTGTACGGACTGGTGCTGGTATATGACTTCCTGTTTGCCGGGAACCTGGTGACCAGAATTGCCATTGCGTCCTCCCTGCTGAGTTTTGTGATCTTTTTTGTCACTTCCAGAAGTCATATCCATATGACGCCGAAGCAGATGAAGCGCAGGGTGGAATTCAGGCAGGATATCCGGCGCAATTCCAGGGTGACCAAACATAAATGCGCCATATGCGGGCAGACGGAGGACGACGATCCGTCCCTGGAATTCCGGTTCTGTTCCAAATGCAACGGCAATTACGAGTACTGCCAGCAGCATTTGTTTACCCACACACATGTGCAGTAAATTTCCGCAGGAGACTTTGCCGGCGGGAATCCAAAGGGGGTTGTTATGGTATCTAAGGAAGTAAAATTTGCCGGGATTCTGGAACAGGTGCGGCAGAAGGCGAAGGAGCAGGGAAACTGCATTGCGGAAGAGCAGGTGAGGGAGGCGTTTGCCGAACTGGAACTGAATGACGCGCAGATGCAGGAGGTGTTTGATTATCTCGAAAAACGTAAGATCGGCATCGGGGAACCGGTGGATCTGGACGAATATCTGACGGAGGAGGAGAGGGACTATCTGCAGCAGTACCTGGATGAGATAGCGCTGCTCCCCCCTTACAGTGATGGAGAGCGGCTGGCCTGGACCATGTCCGCCATGGCAGGGGACGAGCCGGCAAGGCAGCGGCTGACAGAAAGTTACCTGCGGGAGGTGACGGATATTGCCAGGCTTTACACGGGGCAGGGAGTCTCTCTGGAGGATCTGATCGGGGAGGGAAATATGGCCCTGGCCCTGGGGACCGGGATGCTTTGCAGGGATGAGGCAGGTATTTTTCCGAAAAAGCCGGCAGAAGTCCAGGGCGTGCTGGTGCGGGGAATCATGGAAGCCATGGAGGAATTCATCCGGGAAAATGCCGATCATGACAAGAAGGAAAAAAGCGTTGCGGAGCGGGTGAACAGGGTGGCGGACAAGGCCCGGGAGATGGCCGGAGAGCTGCAGCGGAAGGTGACGCCTGAAGAACTGGCCCGGGAGACGGGAATGTCCCTGAAGTATATCCGCGATGCCATAAGGATGAGCGGCTACAGGATAGAGGATATGGAGTATGCAGAAGAAAGGGTATGAAGACTATAAATATTGCGTCCAGGATACCGGCCGTGTGTATGTGGGCTGTAAATACACTTTTTCCGAATTTCTGGAAGACGAGGATATCCCGTTTAAACTCAGAATGATCATGGAACGTTATATTCAGCCCGAGGCTTCCCCGGACGACACGCTGGAGACACATCTGTATTACCTGCAGGCAGACAGCTTTCTGGTGAAAATTTACAGACAGATGAAGGCAAAGGTCAGGGTGAATGTGATGGAAGAGAAAAAGCCGGCTTTTTGGAAGAAGGAACCGGCCCGGAAGCAGTACGTGACAAAACAGTTTACGGTGGCGGAACTGGCGGGGCTCTCCCCCGGGGAAAAGGAAAGAAAAGGCTATGTGATCCAGGAACTGTCCGTCAGCAAACTGGCCCTGGCGGCGCTGTAGTACCAGGGGCAAAATGAAACATGAAAATTCAATCGCGAGATTTGTGGCCGCGCGCTGCAAGGCCATAAAAGGCTTGCCACAAACTCGTCATGCGCAAAAAAGCAGCGCAGAAATGGGGTAAAAAATGAGAGTGGAAGATCTGAAAAGCTATGAAATTATCGAAAAAAGAGAGATCCCGGATATCAACAGCATGACTTATCTGTGCAGGCATAAGAAAACCGGGGCCAGGGTGGCGCTGGTGTCCAATGACGACGAGAATAAGGTGTTTTATATCGGGTTCCGCACCACACCCAGGGATTCCACAGGCGTGGCGCATATTCTGGAGCATTCCGTGCTGTGCGGTTCCAGGGAATTTCCGGTGAAGGATCCCTTCATCGAACTGGCAAAGGGTTCCCTGAACACATTCCTGAATGCCATGACATATCCCGACCGGACAATGTATCCGGTGGCAAGCTGCAATGACAAGGATTTCCAGAACCTGATGCATGTGTACCTGGATGCGGTATTTTATCCGAATATATACGAAAATGAGGCAATTTTCCGCCAGGAGGGCTGGCATTACGAGCTGGACGAGGCGGGGGAACTGTCCATAAACGGCGTGGTGTACAATGAGATGAAGGGAGCGTTCTCCTCCCCGGACAATATTCTGTACAGGGAGGTGACCACGGCGCTGTATCCCCACACCACATATGCATATGAATCCGGCGGGGACCCGGATGTGATTCCCGGACTGACCTATGAACAGTTCCTGGATTTCCACAGAACCTATTACCATCCTTCCAACAGTTACATTTATCTGTATGGCAACATGGATATGGCAGAAAAGCTTGCCTATATTGACGAGGCGTATCTGTCTTCCTTTGATGCGCTGGAAGTGGATTCCCGGGTGACAGGGGAAGCGCCCTTTGCCGAGCCGGCGCGCAGGGTCAGGGAATTTCCCATCAGCCAGGGAGAGGATGTGGATGAGAACACGTATCTGGCATGGAATCTTTCCGTGGGAGACAATCTGGACAGGGAGCTTTACCAGGCTTTCCAGATTCTGAATTTTGCCCTCTGTACCGTGCCGGGGGCGCCCCTGAAGAAGGCGCTGATAGAGAACGGCATCGGCAAGGACATTTTCAGCTATTATGAGACTGATCTGAAGCAGCCTTACCTGAGCATTGTGGCAAAGGGCACCTCCGCAGGCAGGGAAGAGGCGTTTGCGGCTACCATAAACAAGGTGCTGGAGGAAATTGTGAGAGAGGGCTTTGACAGAAAGGCATTGCTGGCGGCCATCAATCATTTTGAATTCAAATACAGGGAGGCTGATTTCGGAAGCTATCCCAAGGGACTCATGTACGGCCTGCAGGTTATGGGAAGCTGGCTTTATGACGACAAAAAGCCGTTCATTCATATTGAGGCCAATGAGACTTTTGCCACACTGAGGGCAAAGGTGGAGGAAGGCTATTTTGAAGGCCTGATAGAGAAATACATGCTGAATAATACCCATGCCGCAATGGTGATCCTGCAGCCCAGGGAAGGGCTTGGCAAAGAGCAGGAGGATGCCCTGCGGGCGCAGCTGGCCCACAAAAAGGCCTGCATGGGGGAGGAAGAACTGAACAGTATCCGGAGTATGATGAATGCCCTGGACGCATTCCGGGAGAACGAGGACACGCCGGAAAATCTGGCAAAGATTCCCCTTCTGACCAGGGAGGACATGAAGCGGGAGGCGGCTCCACTGTATAATGAGGAAATGACGCTGGCGGGAGTGCCGGCCTTGTTCCATGATGTATTTACCAACGGAATCGGGTATCTGAGGCTGATTTTCAAAGTGAAGGATATTCCGGAGGCATATTTCCCCTATATCGGCATTCTGCAGAATACATTCTGCCATGTGGATACGGCCCATTATTCATATGCCGATCTGTGCACCGAGATCAATCTTGCAACAGGAGAGATGGGGGTGGGAGGCAATAATTACGTAAATGTAAAAAATCCTGATCAGTATACCGTCACCCTGGAAGTCAGCACCAAGGCTTTGTATGATAAACTGGGCAAGGCGCTGGAACTGATGGAGGAACTGATCCTGAACAGTGATTTCACGAATACAAAGAGACTGAAGGAGATTATTGCGGAGAATAATTCCAAGACCAGGGAATATATGACGGGGGCCGGCAACAGTGTGGCAGTGAACCGGGCTCTGTCCTACGGGGAAGTGAGACATGCCATAAACGATGAGATAGCGGGTCTGGGACAGTACCGCCTGACCTGCAGGCTGGAGAAGACGTTTGAGGAGAATCAGGAGCTTCTTGTGGAGCGGCTTCAGGGGCTGTGCAGGATGATTTTCCGGCCGGAAAATCTGCTGGTGGATTTTACCGGGGACAGGAAAGTCTTTGAGGGACTGGAGCCTTCCATTGCCGCCCTGAAAGAGCATCTGTTTACCTGCGAAGTGGAAAGAGAGAACTATGTGCCTCCGGTATCGAAAAAGAATGAAGGCTTGATGACGGCGGGACAGGTACAGTATGTGTGCCGGGCCGGGAATTTCCGGAAAAAGGGGCTTTCCTATACGGGAGCGCTGAATGTCCTGGGTGTGATGATGGGATATGAGTATCTGTGGGTAAATGTGCGCGTTAAGGGAGGCGCCTACGGCTGTATGTGCGGTTTCGGAAGGACGGGAGAATGTTACTTTGTATCTTACCGGGATCCGAATCTGGGACAGACTGTGGATGTCTATGAGCAGGCGGCCGATTTCGTGGCAAACTACAATGCGGACGAACGTACCATGACACAGTATATCATCGGAACTTTCAGCCAGATCGACATACCCCTGACGGCAGCAGGCAAGGGACGCCGTTCCAGGGAAGCATATCTGCGGGAGATTGACTTTGATATGATCCAGCAGGAAAGAAATGAGATTATGGACGCAACCCCGGAAACCATCCGGGAGCTGGCGGCATATATCAGGGCATTTATGGAGGATGACTGGTTCTGCGTGGTGGGAAATGAACAGAAGATCAGGTCCGAGGCCCATAAATTTATGAAAATTGAGAACCTTTTATAGCATTTTTCGTTTTATATAACGGGAAGAGCCTTCCGGGGATATTGTTCCTGCAAAAGGCCGGATTCGTGCGGACTGTCCCGGCAACACAGCGGAAAATGTGAGAAAAAGCCGGGACGCTTCCCTGTGGGGGCATTCCGGCTTTTTATGCGCAGGGGCGCATAAGGAAGATTGTTGCTAACGCAACATGCGCCCCGCGCGGCGGGTAGTGGAGAAGGGCATTTCCCCTACTCGATTACATAGGGGCGCGTAAGGAAATTAGCAGCGAAAGGGACTTTACCCTTTAGAGCCGTCGCGCAGCGACTGAAAATAGTCCAGCTAAGAAATGTCAAGAGCTATTAAAAAATAATTTCTGCTGGACAGTAAAGTCGCAAAGGCGCACGAAAGGAACTTTTATGAGTTTCCTTTCGAAATAAAAGTTCCTTTCATGATAGGTGTGTCGAAGGGACTTTACCCTTTAGAGCCGTCGCGCAGCGACTAAAAATAGGAGGGAAAAGATTGAAAATTGAAAATTTTCAATCCCAAGTTTGTGTCTGCGCGGCATCCACAAACTTGATATGCGCAAAAGGCCGCGCAGAAATGGGGGAAATTATGGGAAAAGGAAAACAGAATTTTGTACGAAGAACGGCAGCTGCCCTGTTGCTGGCTGCCATGATACTGACACTGTGCGCAGGATGCGGGGCCGACGGGAGCAAAACTACAATGGATGCCGCAGCCCCGGTGCAGGTGGAAAGCAGTGACGCCTTTGAAATGGGAGGGAACAGTTATTCCCAGGAGGAGAGCGCAGGGGAGATGGATTCCGATTCTGCCACCCCCGGCGTCCGGACAGGCCGGAAACTGATTGAGACGGTCACTCTGGAGGCAGAGACAAAGGATTTTGAGCAGATGATGACCACCCTGGACACACAGATTCAGGAACTGGGGGGATATGTGGAGAAAAGGGAAACCTACAACGGGAGCAGTTATTCCGAATACCGAAGCAGCCGAAGAGCTGACCTGACGGTCCGGATTCCCCAGGGGAAGCTGAAGGGTTTTTTGGACACGGTGGCAGATACCGGGAATATTGTCAGGCGCAGTGACAATGTGGAGGATGTGACACTGGATTATGTGGATATGGAAAGCCACAGGGACACCCTTCGCACGGAGCAGTCCAGACTGCTGGAATTCCTGGATCAGGCCCAGACCATTGAAGAGATTATCACCATAGAGCAGCGCCTGTCGGAAGTACGCTATCAGCTGGAGTATATGGAATCCCGGCTGCGCACCCTGGACAATCAGGTGGATTACAGCACGATACATATTTCCATATCCGAGGTAAAGGAACTGACCCCGGTAGAAGAACCCGGCGTGTGGAAACGTATTTCGGAGGGATTTATGGAAAGCCTGCGCAATGTGGGAAATGGCGCGCTGGAACTGGGAATCTGGTTTGTGGTCCATATCCCCTATCTGATCATCTGGGCCCTGATCATTGCAGGCGTCGTGGTGCTGGTAAAGATTCAGAGGAAAAAGAAACGTAAGAAACTGGAGGAACTGCTGAAAAAGACGGAGGCCGGGATAGGGGCTGACGAGGTGAAAAAGTAACTTGCCCTGCCCCCGGAAAACGGGATTGTAATTCGGTGCGCTTTCATGTATAATGATAAAACCGGGGCGTGTGGGAACCCTTTTCCCTGAGGATGCACGCCCCGTTTCGCGGACTGCTGCCTGACGTGCATGAAATTCATTTCCGCCATCTGCAGGCCCCGTTTTGCGGTATATTTGGCCCTCACCGGGTGAACGCAGCAACTGCGTTTCCCAGGCAGGGATTCGTTTTTCTGCAGACTGTGACGCACAGCTGCCGGAAAGCAATGATCAGGCACGTTCGGTCAGGACAGAACATACAGGGAGCAAAATACAAAAGGCAGGAAACCTATGGATGATAAGTTTATGAAATCAGGCTTTGTCACTCTGATCGGCAGGCCGAATGTGGGAAAATCCACGCTGATGAACCGGCTGATCGGACAGAAGATCGCCATAACCTCCAGTAAACCCCAGACCACCCGCAACCGGATCCGGACTGTGCTGACCACGGAAGAAGGCCAGATCGTGTTTGTGGACACACCGGGCATCCACAAGTCCAAGAATAAGCTGGGAGATTATATGGTTCATGTGGCGGAGCACACGCTGGAAGAGGTGGATGTGATTTTGTGGCTGGTGGAACCCACAAATTTCATCGGCGCGGGAGAGCGCCACATTATAGAGGAATTAAAGAAGGTGAAAATTCCGGTGATTCTGGTGATCAATAAGACGGACACCGTGAAAAAAGAGGCGGTATATTCCTTTATTGACACCTACCGCCAGGAACTGGAATTTGCGGAGATTGTGCCGGTGTCTGCCCTGAAAGGCGATAATACGGATGAACTGGTAAGATGTATTTTTCAATACCTGCCCCGGGGACATGCCTTTTTTGACGAGGACACCGTAACCGACCAGCCCATGCGCCAGATTGTGGCGGAACTGATCCGGGAAAAGGCCCTGCGCCTTCTGGAGGAGGAAGTGCCCCATGGGGTGGCGGTGAGCATTGAGAGTATGAAGGAAACCGGAAAAATCTGCCATATTAATGCGGCCATTGTCTGTGAGAGGGATTCCCATAAGGGGATCATCATAGGCAAAGGAGGCCAGATGCTGAAAAAAATCGGCATGGCGGCACGGCGGGAGATAGAGGAAATGCTGGAGATGCAGGTCAATCTGAAATTGTTCGTCAAAGTGAAAAAAGACTGGCGGGACAATGAGTACCTCCTGAAAAATTTCGGCTATCATCCGAAAGATATTTCAGGTTCCTGAAACACGAATATAAAATCCGAAAATGCAGACTCTAAGTATGGAACAGGAATGATATCATACGGAGGATGCGGAAATGGAAGAGAAATACTGGAAGCAATTTGAAAGCAGCGGCAGGATTGAGGATTATCTGTCCTTTGCGTCCCATAACAGGCAGGATGAGGCAAATGTGACGGAACAGACGGGAACAGGCAGCGATGCAGGAATATATTTGGGTGAAGGGAATTGTACTGAAGCAGACCCCGGTGGGGGAATATGACAGACATATCTGTCTTCTGACCAGGGAGAGGGGGAAGGTGTCGGCTTTTGCCAGAGGGGCAAGAAAGCCCGGAAACCGTCTGGCGGCGGCAACCAACCCCTTTGCCTATGGTGATTTCAGGCTTTATGAGGGAAGAAATTCCTATACATTGACAGAATCGGATATTCAGAATTATTTTGAAGAGCTTCGGATGGATTATATAGGCGCCTGCTACGGCATGTATTTTGCCGAAATAGCGGACTATTACACACGGGAAAACAATGACGAAAAAGAGATGATGAAGCTGCTCTACCAGTCGCTCAGGGCCCTGTGTGCCGCATCATTGCCAAATCCCCTTGTGCGGGTGGTGTTTGAGTGCAAGGCAATCGCGGTAAACGGGGAATTCCCGGGGCCTCCCCGGGATGCGGATCTGGAAGAATCCACCGTCTATACATTGCAGTACATAGCGGCGAGTCCGGTTGAGAAGCTGTATACTTTTACCGTGACGGAGACGGTTCTGGCGCAGCTGCAGCGGGTTGCGGCAGAGTATATGAAGCGTTTCGTGGACCATCATTTTAAAAGTCTTGAAGTTCTGCAAACTCTTTGTTGAAAAAAAGATAACTTTTTGGTACAATATTATGGTGTATCTGCAAGCTGATTTCCCCGGTCTGTATGTCCCGCTTTGCCATGGGGTGTTTCCGGCCGGCATGGAGAGTACTGCTGTGTCTTCGGGACGGAGATTTGCGTTCCGGGGCGGGCGGCGCGGATTCCATGGAAAGCGGTTTCAGGTATTCCCCGGAGAATTCTGGGAAATAGTCAGAAAGGGTAGGGTATCCGGAGTCGGTGGAAATGATGGGAAAATGTAAGAGGATGGCACTGTTAGTCTGTCTCTGCGTCTTGTTCCTGGCAGGCTGCGGGGAGGTGAAGGTACCGGATGTGGTGAATTCACCTGCGGTTGCAGTGGACAAGGAGGGTGGAATTACAGTCTGGCAGATCGGTGATTTCGATAAGGCATACTATGATGTGTCGGAGCTGACCACCATGGCAGTGGAGGAAGTGAAGGATTATAATGCTGCCAGCGGGAAGGAAGCGGCGGTGTCCGTGGAAAAAGTGGAGACACTGCAGGATGACAGCGGAAAGGTAGCGGTGGTCTACCGGTTTGACGGCTGGGAAAGCTGCGCGGATTTTGGTGAGAACAAAATTTTTTATGGCACGGTGGGAGAGGCTGTGGAAAAGGGCTTCGGTGAGGATGTCATTATGAAGAACCTGAAGGACAACACCATTCTCACGGAGGACGAACTGGCAGCGGCGGCAGACAGGTATCTGATTATTACGGACATACGGGCAGATATTTACTGTCCCCGGAAGGTAACACATATCAGCGATGGCGCTGTGGAGAACGCAGACGGAAGCATTAGCTCCGCAGGGACGGAAGGACTGGTTTATATTCTGCTGAAATAGCTTTTCATGATAAGGGGCGAAAACAGTCCGGACTGAAGATCAAGACAAAGAAAAGGAAGGTTTCTGGTATGGAAAAGACAATGGAAAAAATCGTGGCTCTGGCAAAGGCAAGAGGTTTCATATACCCCGGCTCCGAGATATACGGCGGTCTTGCGAATACCTGGGATTATGGTAATCTGGGTGTGGAGCTGAAGAATAATGTGAAAAAGGCCTGGTGGCAGAAATTTGTGCAGGAGAGCCCCTATAATGTGGGTGTGGACTGTGCCATACTGATGAATCCGCAGACCTGGGTGGCCAGCGGGCATCTGGGCGGGTTTTCGGATCCTTTGATGGATTGTAAGGAATGCCATGAACGTTTCCGTGCGGATAAGCTGATTGAGGACTTCTGTGCGGAGAAAGGGATAGAACTGACCGAGAGTGTGGATGCCTGGAGCCAGGAGCAGATGAAGGAATTTGTGGAAGAACACATGATCCCCTGCCCCAGCTGCGGAAAACATAGTTTTACGGACATCCGCCAGTTTAATCTGATGTTCAAAACATTCCAGGGTGTGACGGAAGACGCAAAGAGCGTGGTGTATCTCAGGCCCGAGACTGCCCAGGGTATTTTTGTGAATTTTAAAAATGTGCAGAGGACTTCCCGCAAGAAGATTCCGTTTGGTATCGCGCAGATAGGGAAATCTTTCCGAAACGAGATTACGCCCGGGAACTTTACGTTCCGCACCCGTGAATTCGAGCAGATGGAACTGGAATTTTTCTGTGAGCCGGGCACGGACATGGAGTGGTTCCAGTACTGGAGGGGCTTCTGCCGCGACTGGCTGACTTCCCTTGGCATGAAGGAAGAGGAGATGCGGCTGCGGGATCACAGCCCGGAGGAGCTGAGCTTTTACAGCAAGGGCACCACGGACATCGAATTCTTATTCCCCTTTGGCTGGGGGGAACTCTGGGGCATCGCTGACCGGACGGATTATGACCTGACCCAGCATGCCAATGCTTCCGGTGAGGATATGTCTTATTTTGATGATGAGAAGAAGGAGAAATATATACCTTATGTGATCGAACCTTCCCTGGGTGCGGACCGTGTGGTTCTGGCTTTCCTATGCGCTGCCTATGACGAGGAGGAACTGGAGGGCGGTGACATGCGTACGGTTCTCCGTTTTCATCCGGCGCTGGCTCCGGTGAAGATCGGCGTGCTGCCCCTTTCCAAGAAACTGGGAGAGGGCGCGGAAAAGGTATATGAGCAGCTCTCCAAAAAATATAACTGTGAGTATGATGACAGGGGGAATATCGGCAAGAGATACCGCCGTCAGGATGAAATAGGGACACCTTTCTGTGTTACTTATGATTTTGATTCCGAGACAGATGCTTCCGTGACAGTCCGGTTCAGGGATTCCATGGAGCAGGAGAGAGTGGAGATTAAGAATCTGGATGCTTATTTTGCGGATAAATTTATGTTTTAAAGAGGAGTGATGAAAAGGCAGGAGGGATTCTTCTGCCTTTTTTATGCGCAGGCCCGTACACAAGGTGCGATTCCTGGCACCTGGAATTATGCCGCTAAAGCGGCGTACGGGCCGCGGGGCGAGCAGGGGAGAAGAGCATTCCCCTACTCGATGGTACAGGGGCGCATAAGGGAAATAGTTGCAGACGCAACATGCGCCCCGCGCGGCGAGCAGTGTAGATGG
>CAJTLR010000091.1 GCA_910577185.1 uncultured Acetatifactor sp. | reverse complement strand
GATGGCCATGCGGCCCGCTAAGCGGCAGGTTGAGCATGATGGAGGTTTACTATGATAATGGGAATGACGTGGAACGGACATTTTCTGCCGTGAATAATTCTGTATTTTCCTCTTCATGGTCGATTGCAATCCGGGATTCCCGTTTTGTAATCGAGTTTCATCTTCTGCAGGCTGATAAGATTTTATTGACAAACACCAAATAATGGTATATAATCCTTATTAGGATAAATTATTAATAAGGAGTGTCCTATGGTCCGAAGAACTACAATTCAGAAAGAGCTGGTCCTAAATGCCGTGAGCTATCTTCATAATCATGCCACAGCAGATGAAATCTACGAACTGATACGGTCCACACACCCACATATCAGCAAAGGAACCGTCTATCGGAATCTGAACTGCCTTGCTGAGGAAGGAAAAATCAGAAAAATAGAAATTCCCAATGGTTCGGATCGTTTCGACCATATTTGTACAGCCCACTATCACATTCATTGCTGTAAATGCGGCCGGGCTTTTGATGTAGATATGGATGTTGTTTCTGATTTGATAGATAAGGTAAAAGATACGCATGGTTTTGATTTCCTGGATTACGATATTATGTTTAAAGGCATATGTCCGGACTGCCAGAAAAAATGAAGCTTATACGGTAGCATAATAACCGTAAATATATTATTTACAAGGAGAAATTAATATGAGAAGCATTACAACGTTTGATCTTCAGTATGCACACAGATTCTATGGTTTTAAAGGAGAGGCACAATATCTGCATGGCCATACCGGTGTTTTGACAATCGAGGTTGAGGATGATGTTAATCCCGGTGTCAACATGGTATTTCCCTGCAACGAAATCCAGAAAACAGCATGGGATGTGCTCAAAAACTTTGACCATGCCCTGATTTTACGTGAGGATGACCCTCTCCTGCCTGCCATTTTGGATGTTTATGAAAAACAAGGGATAAAGGACGGCGCTCCCCAAAACCAGATGAAGGGAGAGGCTTTCAAAACCGGGCTGGCAACAGCTTATCCTGATTGCCGTCTGGTAGTGACGAAAGAAACCATGACCGTGGAGGGTATGATCAAAATCGTATATGAGCTGCTAAAAGACAAACTGAATATCGCCAAGCTCACCTTTACCAGCGGTGTGAATGCCGCCACAGAGGAATACCAGGTAAAAGGCTCTGTGGACCGTTGTCCACTCTGCGGAATTGCTCTTGATAAAAACGGAGTATGCCCCAAATGCGGTTATAAAAAATAATTATCGAAAATTTAATAAGGGATTCCGGCAATGTTCTAATATTGCCGGAGTCCCTCTGATTTATTACGGCTGTTCTTCTGATGTCTTATATTTACCAATATACAATTCATCATTTAGCTTTCGGATAATGACCTCGTCATTCACATTTAATTGTTTGCGGCGGATGAGTACTGTTATTCCTTCCTTATCATCATTTTCGCTGTGCAGACTGCATTTGTATAACCGATATCCCACAAGTTCCAGGCATACATTACTGTCACACCTGTAATGCAGTAAACATAATGCGGCAAGAAATCCAAAAACTATCATAAACTGAACCGTATCAAACCATTGTGTAAAATCAAACGCAAGAAGGGGCAGCGCATTGGATAAAAGGTATGCCGTTGTCGAAACCGTATCTTTCTCAGCAGTAACAACCATATATTCTCCCATATTCTGAGCCGTCTGTTTTCTCAGCGTTTTGACTGTAACCAGCACGCTGATAAACAGAGCGAATGTTATTAACCCTAAACCAATCCACTCTGTATATGGATCATTTGTCCCTCCGGCCAGGCTTTTCACTTCAATACATACAATGCAGAACCACAAGGGCGCAAATGATAAGAAAAACATACTCATAAGAAATAATATCGGCATTCTGTCACCTCACATCCATCGCCTTGTTCCCTCCACCTCCACCGGATTATCATTTACCGGGTCAATCATTCCTTTTTTGCACAGGAATTTAACAATTCTGTTCACATTTTCACGATCAGACGAATCAAACATCCCCTCCGGCGTTTGCATAATTCCGAACTTTTCAGCCATCCTATTTTTAAAATTCGCATCCTCTTTCATTTTTTTCAGCCTGTCTTCATCAAATGATACAAATTTCCTTGGATTATGTCCGGATGCCGCATATTGCCTGAAGTTACTTTCATCCGATACAATTCCGTTATCGATAATATCCTCAACTTTATTACGGCAAACAGATTTATATGCTCTTTCTATGTTAAAAAGCTTTTCTCCATTCATATTGAACAGATATGCCGTGCGGTCAACCATTACTACATCAACATATCCGCGCAGCAGTAAATATTTATCCGGTGATACTTTGAAGCTGTCGCCATCCCACATGAAACTATGCTTTAATACCTTGAACGGGCTGATAATCGTGAATAATTTGACAGATGTCCGAATGCCATCCATGAGAATATTTCCTTTCAGGACATAGGCGTTTGCCGGAAATTCCAGCGCATTCCCCTTCATATCCGGATTCTTCATGGCATTTTCAAGTTTTTCAACCGATTCACTGATGAGTTTACTGGAAAAATCAATCTTATATATGATGTCTCCTTCTGTGCTCCCATCATAAGGGCAAACCATTTGATACTTTGAAAGTCTGCCCTTTTCCTTAGTATATGCAAGCTCCAGTTCCCCGATGAATTTACGAATTGCATCCGGGGTCGTCACCACAATGTCATGGGCATTGTATACAAATTCTTCATGAACCTCCCTGGCATGTATCAGCTGGAGAGACCACATGCAATTGCTCAATTTGGAAAAAACCTGCTGTATCTTTTGTAGTGACATACCTTCCCCCTGCAATGATCCATATTATGATATTTTAAATCAGCCTTCTTTTCACCGCTGTCTGACCACACCTCTCTAATATTATAATGGGAAACTGTTGAAAATACAACAAGAAGAAATCCATTTTCAACTTTCCAAAAGCTGTCACCCTAAGTCCGGGAAATCAGCAGGCAGCAGCCTGCTATTGATGATGCAGATATCTTTCAATCACTGCCGCATACTCTTCTTTCCAGTCCTCGATTTCAAGCCGCATGGGATTTGACGGCTCCAGACTGAAAATCCCCATGATTGATTTTGCATCAACCACATACTTTCCCAACGTATTGCTTTTTGTCTTTTCCCACAACATAACCGCTTCCGCCTCTCCCTTTTACGTCCTCCACCATACTGACAATCAAAATCGGACGTTCCACCTCATTTTCTGTTGTAAAAACAGCAAACCATCCCAACTCCGTACCGGAGGTGTCCTCCTTGGTCATTTTGATTTCCGCTGTTCCGGTTTTTCCAGCCAGCAGAATATCTTCCCTATGCGCCGCATATCCGGTTCCATGGGAATCATTCACCACCTTTTTTAATCCCTCCAATACCAGATTTGCATGCTCTGCCGAAAAAGCGTCCGGAATCCAATACTCTGTTTTTGTTTCCTGACTCAATATCAGATGCGGCTTTATCATATTTCCCTCATTGCAAAAAGCTGTATAAATGCAGGCCATGTGCAATGGATTGACTAAAATCTGTCCCTGCCCGTATCCGCTGTCTGCCAGTTGTATTTCCGTTTCAATATTTTCCGTATTAGAAAACTGAGATTCTGCCATTACGATTTCAAATGGCAATTCCTCCTGAAATCCCAAACGCAGTAAGGATTCCTCCATTTCCATAATCTTCATTGGGATCAATCGCCCCTGACGCCAGCCCGATTGCCGCAGTAATCGGTTTAAACACAGAACCCGGACACCATACCTGCACGCTTTACAAAATCTTCCTCGCTGATTTGCCCGGAGGCTTCCACATCAATCATCTGGTACATCGCTGTATAATTCTGTTCCTGAATATAACCCATATATTTCAGTAAAACCTCTTCCGGCGTTATCCTGTCCTCTCTTTTTCCAATGAATTTTGTTGCACATATGGTAACTGCACTTATTCCTACGCATAACATAAGAACCCATAAGATTTTATTTTTCCTTCTCCTGCGCCTGCGTCTCCCTCTCACGTGAACCTCCGTTTCTTCTCTTTCTTATCTCCATTGTCCATAAATCTTACTTCTGTAAGATTTTATTTAAATATTACGCTAGTAAGATTTAGAAGTCAACCAGATCATTCTTTCCCATTGATTCCCGCAATTGAAAAGGCACCACAAGACACCTTATGCAAAACTAAGGCGCATTAATACGTCTCACACCGGCAGAGGATGCCTCTCCCTTTTTAATTTTAAAAGAAACAAGCTCTCCCGGCCCATCAGCGCCCTCTGTTTTTCGTACCCTGTCTTTCGGGAATGAAAGGCACAGATTTACCATGTACTCTTCCTGCACCTGATAGAATTATTTCGGCATACATGGTATAATTGCCATATTAAGTTTTCAGGAGGTGTGGCTCATGAATTTTTCATTATTAGAAAATTCCCACTCAAAATGGCGGGATATTCTTGTCATCGGAAAAACCGCGGAACGGGACGGCAGGAAATGCCACATTATCGGCATAACCTTATCCGATGAGGCAAAACTTTACATGATAGAACCATATATGGAACCGGAAAGCCGGAACAGAAAAGGCCCCCGTAACCACAGGCGAATGCTGAAAGAACATGAAAGCCACGAATACAGCTATCTGCATTGCAGCGATTTCTGTCTGGGTGGCGAACATCTCAAAATACAGGGCGGCATGGGAAGTCCCATGTATTCTGACAATTATGGAATGTTCCAGTTGTTTTTCGACATGATGAGTGCGGGCTGGACAATTCCCCAGTGGCTGAAGGATATGGATTGGGACAATCTCATGCTGTTGACGCTGAACATGGCAGATGTTGAGAAACTGCCCGGCTTTACACCTCAAATGCCCATCACCATAACACATAGTCCCAATCCCATCCAGCACATAATAGAAAAGACTGTTACCCTGAATACCGGGAAAACCCATTCTTTCTGTTTTATGGATCATCATGGAGATGAAGTGTTCTGCCATATAAATTCCGTTGCATTGATAGATGTGTGGAAAAATACTGAAGAAGAATGGAAGGATCCCAAACTGGCAGAAAGGTTTTCTCCGGAACAGTTGAAAGAGGCGGCAAAGCACAGGCATGATGCCCTGGAGCAGTGCTGTCCCAAAGGAATGTGCTATATCGGCATAGAATATGAATGCAGCAAGAATTATGACCTTACCTTCCACTCCAGACAATATTTGAAATCCCGCCCGGAAATACATCAGGGAAGTTCCCACTTTCTCATGATGCACTTAAAACCCCGGCAGGAAACAGGAACCCACGGACTTCCGCTGAAAGGCTGTGTCATCCAGACACCAGTTCCCCCGGATACCACTCAAATTCCTGCAGAACTATTTCTGTATCACGAAAAGGCAGATGAGTGGACTGAAACTATTTGATTCTTTCGTCAGGAAACCGGCAGCCTGGCTCGCCCGATCTGCCCGATTGGCTCATCTGCCAATCCTTCAGGGATTTGGCGGGCATGGAGGAAAAAGGCTGCAGACATCCCGACTCTGCCACATAATTTGCGGCAGCCGAACCAGAAAGGACATCGGACAAATGACCATACGCCACACTACCCCCGCCGACTACAGCCGGATTCAGGAAATCTACGCATATGCAAGAGAACAGATGCGCCGGGCCGGAAACCCCGGCCAGTGGGGCGACAGCAGGCCCTCCGGGGAAACACTGTTGAATGATATCCGGCACAGACAGAGCCATGTGCTGGAAGAACAGGGACAGATATCCGGGGTCTTCACCTTCATTATAGGAGAAGACCCCACCTACAGAATCATCCGACAAGGCCAGTGGCTGGATGATGCCCCCTACGGCACCATCCACCGGATTGCCGGAAGCGGTGCAGGAAAAGGAATCTTCCGGGAATGCCTGTCCTACTGCATGGCACAGATTCCCAACATCCGCATTGACACCCACCGGGACAATGCCCTCATGCGGCATCTGCTGGAAAAGCATGGCTTCCGGAAATGCGGCATCATCTATGTGGAGGACGGGAGCCCGCGGATTGCGTACCAGAAACGCCTTTGACACCGGGGAAAACCGCAAGGTCAAAGAACGCTTTTTCATTTCATGGTTCCCCCGCATCTGCCTGTTTTACCTTCGCAAGCATCACGGCATCATGAAACTCTCGTCCAAAAGGATAATAATGGAGCGTACCCTCCCGCTGATAACCGTTTTTCTCAAGTACACGCATGGACGCACCGTTCTCCACACGGACAGGTCCCTGTATTCTCCGCAGTCCAAGCTCGTTTAACCCGAAGTCCGTTACCTTTGCCGCCACCTCGCTGGCGGCACCCCTTCCCCAACTTTCATATGCGTAGTGATACGCAATTTCCGCCATGGTCTGCTTCACAAATCCTCCCAGGTCAACCCTGCCGATCACGCTTCCGCTGGCCTTTTCTTTCACACACCATGTAAAAACAAGCTTTCTTTTTAAGAGCCGGTCGTTGACATTATACAGCCAGTTTGTAATATGGGGTTCCCTGTCAAAGAGGGGTACCCCGCCGCCAAGATATTTCTGCACCCTGTCATCTCTTAAAATATCAAAATAGGCATCCATATCTTCCCTTGCAAACGGAACTAACAAAAAGCGCTCTGTTTCTAATGTGGGAACACAGGTAAAATAATCTTTAAACTTCTTCAACTGCTTCGGCTCCTTCCTCACCGCACTACAGTCTATCTATAAGATACATATTCTTCCAGACTGCGCCTCTTTAAGTGGTCTTCTGAAGGTTCCGCATCCGTATAACCCATGATTAAGATCGCAACCGGTTCCACATTGTCAGGCAGTTCAAATTCAACCCGGACTGCCTCCGGGATAAAATACATGATCCACGCAGAACCGATGCCTAAATCTGCCGCCTCCAGCATCATGTGTGTGGCCACAATACTTGCGTCGATATCGCCGCTGTGTTTATGATCATAATCGCGCTCCCAGCATTTTTCCTTATCATAGCAGACAATAAATGCCAGCGGTGCATTATAATGGCACTGGGTACATTTTTTCAAAGTTTCAAGTCCCTGCGGGGAATGCACCACGATAACTTTCTGGGGCTGGTTATTATGGGCGGTGGGCGCGGCATTTCCCGCCATGAGAACCTGATCTATGACTGACTTTGGAACCGGTGTCTGCCTGAAACGACGCACAGAATACCGCTTCACCGCTAATTCCTGAAAATTCATTGACAAGTCTCTCCTTTCGCTTCCCCTTCAAAGTGTACTGTCTGCCACAAAGGTTTCATATGCCCTGATCCCCTTGTCTCTCATACAAAAATCATAGATACCGCTGTTGATTAACCGAATGGGATAGAACATGGCTTCGGCAATTGATATTCTATAGTCATCCATGAACATCTCATAGGAATAGCCTTCCACATTCTGGCATAAGCATTCGTAATAATGGTCAAGAAGCGGTTTCGAACGCTCTTTATCCGGCTCAATGTGGAGAGCCATGAACATTGCCAGATCTTCCGTACACAGCCCTATACGGACAGCTTCCATGTCAATCATCTTAACGGATGTACCGGGAAATTTCCAATCAAGCAGGGGAATGCTCTTCTCCCCTACCAGCCGCGCGGGGCGC
Source organism: uncultured Acetatifactor sp. (assembly GCA_910577185.1). Lineage (GTDB taxonomy): Bacteria > Bacillota > Clostridia > Lachnospirales > Lachnospiraceae > Acetatifactor. Next base: position 4,654 of record CAJTLR010000091.1, on the reverse strand, counting down.
GTGCAGCTTTTGCTGCTGATTTCCTCACGCGCCCCTGCACAATCGAGTAGGGGAACTCCCTTCTCCCCTACCAGCCGCGCGGGGCGCGTGCAGCTTTTGCTGCTGATTTCCTCACGCGCCCCTGCGCATAAAAAAAGATTTCCCGGATGTAAATCCCCATGTATTATCGTAATATTTTTCACTCTATGAAATCTTTCTTCTACCATGGAAATATATTTTTGCTTTAAAAACCGGACAGCATCCTCAAAATATTGAAGTGCATCCGCATGGATCGTATTTCTTAATCCGTTCCAAACCTTTGGAATCCTGCCCATCTCCTCCTTCTCCCGATATGCAAGAAAATCCTGCTCCATTCCATTTATATGGGCAAGCAGACTTTCTCTCGACCCATGCCTTATGTCCAGTCCTATTTTCATAAAAGCATCTTCACTTTCCCAAAAAGCAGCATGCACTTGTGCAATTTCTTTCAGCATGACACCATATTGATTTCTGAATAATGCCCCGATCTCGCTATCCTCATCAAAACAGATTCCCTGAACGCTGTCCGTCACCTCATCCATGAGAAGAATTTTTTTATCAAAATCAATACAATATACCTGTGGAACTGCCAATACATACCGGCTGAACAATTCGTATCCCAGAAGTTCTTTATCATCGCTGTAATATACTTTTTCCACCAACCGGAGTTCCTGCTGGGGCGTTGTCACTGTAATATATGTGCTTACATATCTTTTATGCGCTTCCGGCATTTTTCTTGTGATCTGCCAGTTTCCGAGATTAGGATGAACCCTGCGGACAGCCTCAATGATTGCGGCATCATTCAGACCAATGCTTTCTTCAGGCTTTGCACTGCCTAACTGTTGAATGATATAGTCGGCAATGTTCCTTGCCTGCAAGTCCATCCTGTCTAATTTCTTTTCCTCAATTTCCGGGTCGAATAAATACGCCGGCATCATGATCTCGTCAATAGAACACTGGAATATCTGTGCCAGAACCGGCAATAGAGATGTGTCGGGCATGGTATGTCCGTTTTCCCATTTGCTGATGGCCTGCGATGATATGCCAAGTAAGCCCGCAAGTTTTTCCTGGGACATTCCGTTTTGCCTTCTCAGAAAGGCAATTCTTTTTCCAAACTTTTTTACATCAAGCATGTCTGTCTCCTTCATCTGTACCCTCAGTGGACAATCTGTATACAAATCTTATTATAACAAAACCTCTGCCAAAAAACATACCCAAAACAGCAACATGCCTTAACTTACGGTTTATTATTCAAAAGCGCCTTTCTGACAGAATTCCCATCCACGAAACGGCATGGAAACAACCAGGAAAATGCATTCATTTTAACACCATAATATGCCTGTGTCCGGCCCTGCCCGGGGCTTCTGGATAATCCCGCCCCCGGCCTCTCGCCTCCTGCCATTTCGCTCTGGAAATAGGCCGTAGATTGTGGTAAAATACTAATATCCGGACCGGGGCTATAAGAATGATCTGACACCGGCCTTAACGGGGTTCTTACATATACAAGGAATGGAATATCCGGAAATTTCAGAGATTGTCTGCAAAGAAAAAAGAGAGAGAGCAGGAATGACTTTTTAAACAGGCTTTCAGACACCGGAGGACAAGATTTTGAAAAGACCAACGGACGATATTGCAAACTGGCGATTGCAGCAAGAGAATACATCAAAACCGTTTCCGTATGTTTTCCCACAGATGCCGCCCCGTTTCCGGCGATGCTGTGCCTTTGCGAGAGCGGTATTTCTGCTACAACGGGGATGTTTTGCCGTTTTTTGCCTGGGTGGTATGGTACTGTTCGTTCCCCTGATGATTTTGGGACAAGACATGGAACTGAGTGCCCTGACAAATAACCATCCGCTCCTGGCATTTCCCATTGTGACAGTTACGGTCTCTCTCCTGCTCTCTTTCCTGGCTGTGCCGCTGGGATTTACTCCAAAACTTTTTTGGCGGTGTCCTTGCTGCGGGCATCCGTTTCCGTATTATGTCCCAACACGCGGGGACAACCTGAAAGAAAAGGAATGTTTCCTGAACATCAGGGGAAAGCATATCAGGTATACGAAACTAAAATTCTGCCCACTGATCATTCCGTCTGTCTGCCCGGAGTGCAAGTGCAAGTTTTTTGATATGGCTGATGACTTCCTCAACTGATCCTGGCAGATCAAAAGTTCAGACGCTAAATATTCCATTTTCATCCGTTCCGCCTGCCCAGACCCGGACCACTTCCTTCCTGACCAGGGCATACAAAACAAGAGTCCCCTGCACGGGAACTCCTGCTGTATGCCGCCTTTTTCATCTTTTAGAACTGCCCTATTCCTTACTCTTTCTCAAAAGGCATAGTATCGTCACTGTCCAGGTAAACCACATCTTTCCCCAATGGTGAATCTTTGGCCGGGATATATGTCAGATAATGCATTTCATAACCTGCGCTTTCCGGATTATATATTGCAAAGTAAAGCGTATCCTCGATCAGCATTCTGGGCTGTGCGTAATCGTCCCGGAGAAGATCATTGCCCCGCCATGATTCTTCTATTGAGAAACTATTATACTCCACATTTCCAATATCCAGTATATACCCGTTTTCCACATAATGGCCTTCTAATTCAAAAGACAGATCGCAGTAATATGATCCGGCAAAATCGTCAATTCCGATTCCAGATGCCGTAGGGTTGTCATGATATTCCATAAAACAAACGATGTCAAAATTGCATATAACATATGAGTCGTTATCCGCATGATATTCGAGTATCGGGGTATTCATATCATCATATATCCCATATAAATCGTTCCCATAGAATTCGGAATAATATCCGGAGTCATCCGTCCATCCCCAGTAGTACTCCAGATACCATTCATCCATTGGCGCCTGGATGGACATCAGTCTTCCCCTGTCATCTGTGATGGATTCCATGATCATGCTCCCGTCATCCGGATTTACATAAAAGATGCCATACCATTCATATGCCGTATCATATCCCTCTGCCATGTCCAATTCATATTTGAGATACTTACTGCTGCCTATTCCGTCATCCACAGCCTCTTCCATGAAGCGTATCCTGATATTGTGCGACAGCGGGAATCTCTCAAACCAGTCAATCATATACTGTAAAGCCGCTTCTTTATCATAAACATCATAAGGAACCATTTCTTCCATTGCCTGAGCCTCAGCAATGGTATAGGTATTCATCACGGCATCGAATATGGACTCATATCTGTCATATAACGCCTCCTGTACTACACAAGTAACGGCATATACATAGGAATCCCGGATATAAAAATACTGTATCGAGGTTACCCGAACTCCATTCTCATTAACAAAAGCGCATTTCAGTCTTCTCGTTGGATATCCGTCCAGCACTGTGTCAGATAAATCCATTATTTCTACATCACTGATACCCTCCACATAAGCATATGTTTCCTCAAAATCTGTCTTCGTAACCGCAAAAAAAGATCCATCATCAATGTCTTTGGACACAGCAATAGATGCATAAACGCCAAGTCCGCCTGTACGCGACACAGATACAAATACATCAGAATCAGTCTCTTCAACGCTGTCTATTTCCCAGTCATGGGGATACATGAAAGAAAAACCTTCCTCTTGATTTACATAAGTTTCAGTGAGATCAGCATATTCAGCCTGTTCCTCTGCATCCTGTTTTTCTCCCCCTTCTGTCTGCTGCCATTCTGTTTTCCTGTCACTGTAATCATAATCATTATCTCTCGAATATGCGTTACTCTGAAGCGTGAAGATAAGCGCAATAACACATAACACTATCTCAACCGCATTCAAAATACCGCTTATAAACAGAAATACTTTTGAAGGGGATTCCAGTTCAAAATTTAAATATTTGTTGACATACTTTCTGACTGCGCATCTCTCTCTGTGAACAAGATAAATGATAAAAAACCAGATGATACACTCAATCAGACAACACATGGTCAATGGAAGATAGTACTCTCCTTCGAAAAACAAATTCAGGAAAACGCCATCACATATCATGAACGGGAATAGTATAAATAAGATAAATGGCCAGTGCCACCCCTCCTCCAACTTTTGAATATGTAAGTTCGGAATATAATGCCTCTCTAAAAGTCCATTTATGGAAATAACGCTGACAGTCCTCTTCCCAAATCCTACTTTTTTTAAACGGATTTTTTTGATTTGGGGACACTCTGACGCATTTTCTGACAGAAACTTACATACATCCTGCATCTTTGATGTTGTATCAGTGGCATTTGCACTGGCTGTATTGGTATCGATTACATTTGCATTGGCTGTATGGGTATCAGTCACATTTGCTTCGGTTGCATGGGTATCGATTACATTTGCATTGGCTGTATGAGTATCAGTCACCTTTGCTTCGGTTGCATGGGTATCGGTCACATTTGCATTGGCTGTATGAGTATTAGTCACCTTTGCTTTGGTTGCATGGGTATCGATTACATTTGCATTGGCTGTATGAGTATCAGTCACCTTTGCTTCTTCCGCATTTGACGGAGTTACACTCCTCAGCTTTGCACCGCATCTCGTGCAAAAAACTGCTCCCTCTACTGCTTCTGCACCACATTTTGTACAAAACATTTTTCCCTCCCTATATTGTCAAGTGATTTTCCTTAAAAAATCAAGGAGTTTTTAGTTACA
>CAJTLR010000090.1 GCA_910577185.1 uncultured Acetatifactor sp. | reverse complement strand
GTGCGCAGCCGCAGAATGGAATTCTGCGAAAAGGGGTTTGGGGGCAGGAGCCACCAACAAGCAAAAACTGATTTCTGGCGGTCACGCCGGAAATCAGTTTTGAGCATTTGTGGGTACAAAGGCACTGCTTGCAAAGTAGCGTGTTGATTGTCTATTTAAGCTTGTCTTAGACAAATCAAGCCTCGTGTTCACACATCTGGAGAGCATAAAATTCCGAGTTAAAAAACGCCGCGAATTGTTCGCTCAGGTTTGCCGGGGCGTATTTGACGATGATGCAGCGGTCCTCCAGAGGCTCATATCCGGCCTTCTGGATAAATTTTTTGACTTCGTTTGCCATGGTATATACCTCCAAGCCGTTCTAGTTTCATGTTTGGTACGGGCAGGCGGAATGAATTTGATTTTATGCCCTACTGGCTGGAACGGTTTATTTTACGGGGGTAACAACAGGCTTGCCATCCTGATCGACCAAAACAGTCAGTCCAGTTCCTACCCTCAAATCATGGGAACCCAGCAGGTAATTCACGCCGGTTTCTGTATCAACAAGGATTTTAGCTACGTTCATAACACCCTGGGAGTAGACTTCTACAAAACGATCTTTCGCCATACGATTGCCTCCTTTCTCATCCCGTCTGCCTGCGAACAGAAGAATACCACGATACGGCCCTGCTGTGAGCAAATCTTCTTAGACAGTACAAATCGTTCCTGAATGGCAAAAGCAGAGAGGGAGCCTCATAAGCTCCCTCTACATTTCTTTTTCAATTCTGCCTTTCCGGTTCGAGACAGCAAACACGTTCTGCCTCCTACCCGGACTTGATTTTCCTTTCCCTCTACTGTCTCAATCTTATCCCACGCCGCCAGATAGGCCCGGTGGACTCGGACAAACCGTCCGCCCAGCTCTCGCTCCAGTTCGTTGAGACTGCCCACGAAGTCCAGGCGGCTGTCCGCCGTATGAAGATATACGTGGTGGGCCTTGGGGGCAGTCTCAAAAAACAGAATGTCGGCCAAAGGGATGTGGCGGGTCTCATCACCTATCCGCAGGGAGAACATCTCTGCCGGGTCGCGGCGTTCATCCAGCAAGCGAGCGTGAACCGCCTCCAGGCAGCGGGCAACAGCAGGGCCGGTCTGCTCCCCTTCCTTCACGATGTAGTCAAACGCCTCCAAATGGTATTGGAAGGTTTTCCAGGCCAGATCGCCGTAGCTGGTAATGTAGACCAGCGTACCGTGGGGGTCCCGCCGCCGCAGTTCCCGTCCCAGCGTAAAGCCGTCCCACGCCCCGTCCTTCAAGTCCACATCCAGAAAGTAGACGCCGCGCCGGTTGTCCTGCGCGGCGTCCAGCAGTTCCTGAGCGGTAGATGCAGCACATACCACCCTCATATCGTAGTTCTCTATGAAAATTTTCCACTCCAGGGCGGTTTTAAGCTGGTGGCAGACACTTTCTTCATCGTCACAGAGGTAAATTGAAATCATGCTGTTTCCTCCACCGTTAGTTCCTGGACAAACACGCCCCCCGCCCAAGTGGTGGACGTAGCCGCATTGGGATAGTCCGCCAAAATCCGCTGGTAGCCAGGCAATCCCAATCCTCGGCCCTTTCCCTTGGTGGAAAAGCCCTCTATCCAGATTTTATCCGGGTCGATGGTCCCAGCGTAGGGATTGGACACCCGCAGGGACAGCCTGCCTTTTTGAGACAGTAGGATAACTTCTACCCAGGGCGTTTCTGATTCCAGAGCAGCCTCAGCGGCGTTGTCCAGCAGGATGCCCAGGCAGCGGGCAAAGTTCCACGGGTCCATCCCGACCCTCTCCACGGGGTAAAGTACCTCCAGACGGCAATCCATCCCCTTTTCACCCATAGCCGCCAGTTTGGACAGCAGGAGACTGCGCACTTGGGGGATGCGCACATTGCCCAGCTGGGTGGAGACCCGGATCCTCTCCCCAATGCGCCGGTCAAAGCCCGCGTCCAGCTCCGACAGGGCGGCGCACAGTTGGTCCAGCTCGCCCTTGTCTGCCTGCTCCGACAGCCCCGCCAACAGGTTTTTATAGTCGTGGCGGAAACTTCGTACCTCCTGGCGAATCGCCTCCAAGTCTCCTTCGTAAAGTTGCTGCTGGGCAATAACGTCCCGCTGGGCCTCCAATTTTCGGGTGGAATCCAACTGCTGGGACAGATAGACCACCACCCCAGCCATCAGCGCGGCCATCACCAGTACAAGCGCATAGTAGAAAAACAGATAATCCGGCTGAATTCCCAACTGCAAAATCAAAAAGGCCTCCATAGCGACCTCCAGGGCAAAAAAGAACAGAGCCGTCCGGCGCTGGCCGAAGCCCTCCCCCAGCAGGAGGTGGAACCAACGTCCGAAGTGCAGCCGGTACAGCAGGGCAGCTGAGACCAGTGCAACAGCCAAATGGGTAGCCATCGCCGTCGCCATTGGAATCTGGAAGCTGCTGCGCAAAAACAGGATTTGGGACAGGCAGGACGAGGCCACCTGGAACACCCCAGCCATGCACACCGTGGGGAAGGCCCGCCAGAATCCGGTTTGCCACGCCCACCGGACCCACACAGTACACATCAGCAGGATGGCGCAGGAGGACAGGCAGTAGCGAACCAAGGAGTGGTTGGGAAAGAACGCATACAGACCCACTCCCAGCAGAGTGGCCAGCAGCGGGGAGAGCAGCAGGGCGGGCAGCTTTTTCAGCATCTGCCATCCCCGCACATCCATAATCACAAACAGATACAGCGCCAGGGCGGCATGGCCCCCCAGAAAATCCGCAAACACGGCAAAATAATCTTCCAGTGTGAACATAGCGGGCACCTCCTTTCTGTGGGATATCATACCACATGGGGGGAAGTTTGTCCACGGACAAACCGATGATGCAAAGCCACGAAAATACTATGATCACCTTGAAAAACAAGGCTCAAACATTCCAGCTTCTCATAAAAAACACTCAGAGGACGGCGCCTTGTAGTTGCTGTCCTCTGAGTGGCTAATCACATATCGATCCAGTCAAATGGTACTATTACTGATATGTGCAACAAATACAGCAGGGAAAGAGAGCTATATTCTGTGCATCCACCCCCATCTTCCTATGGGGCGTTCATCGTCCTCCTGCAGTTCAATAGCCGGGATGCAGTAATCCCCAGCGAGGACATAGTCAACGCCATTTGTCTCATCATGGATTCTCGGCTTTCATTCGTTCATTGTGTTGCCCCCGTCATTTTGAGTAGCTGCTACCGTTAATATGGTATTCGGCACAAAACAGCTTTGTCGGAGATAACAGGGATGCTATGTCCTGCGTGTAGTGTCATTCTTTATGAGAGGGTGACATTGAACAGGTTAATGAGCTTGCACAGGTCATATCCGTTGCCGTCTGGCAAGTTAAGATCCAACAGAACTAAATCATATTCCATGCTTGTTAATTTTGTTGTGGCAGTCCTTATTTGCTATAAGTATACTTAACAAAACGAAACATTAAAAAGCCGCAAACCATTGATTTTACTAACAAATCTTTGATTTGCGGCTTTTGTTTCCAGCGGAGAGTGTGGGATTCGAACCCACGTGCCCATAAAGGACAACTGCATTTCGAGTGCAGCTCGTTATGACCGCTTCGATAACTCTCCGTGTTATATCTTTTCTCATTTTATAGCATCCGCAACATTTTTGCAAGAGTTTGGGACGTTTTTTTCTGTAATGGTTGCAAATTTATCTGGAAAAGGGTAAAATTTTATAGAAAGGCGCGGAGGAAAACAGCAGATGCGCACAAAAAAATAATGAGGAGGACATGTAAATGAGAAGAATTGGTATGCTGACCAGCGGCGGGGACTGCCAGGCTCTGAACGCGGCTATGAGAGGCGTTGTGAAAACACTTTACAACAGCGGGGAACAGCTGGAGATTTACGGATTTCTGGATGGCTACAGGGGATTGATCTACAGCAAATTCCAGATGCTGACCGGCAGGGACTTTTCCGGTATCCTGACAAAGGGCGGCACCATGCTGGGAACTTCCCGTACTCCTTTCAAGACCATACAGGATCCGGATGAGAACGGACTGAACAAAGTGGAGGCCATGAAGCAGAACTATTATAAGCTGCAGCTGGACTGTCTGGTGATTCTGGGCGGTAACGGCACTCACAAGACCGCAAATCTGCTGCGCCAGGAAGGGCTGAACGTCATTACACTGCCCAAGACCATTGACAATGACTTGTGGGGCACGGATATGACTTTCGGTTTCCAGAGCGCGGTAAATATTGCAACTGACGCTATCGACTACATTCATACCACGGCAGCTTCCCACGGCAGGGTGTTTATTGTGGAGGTTATGGGCCACAAGGTTGGCTGGCTGACCCTGAATGCCGGCATGGCCAGCGGTGCGGATATTATTTTGATTCCGGAGATTCCCTATGACCTGAAGAAAGTACTTGCCAAGATTGACGAGAGAGACCGGAAGGGAAGCGGATTTACCATCATAGCCGTAGCAGAAGGCGCTATTTCCAAGGAAGACGCAAAGCTTTCCAAGAAAGAACGTAAGAAGAAAATGGCAAAGATGGTGCATCCTTCCGTATCTTATGAACTTGCGGCAGCCATTCAGGAGAAGAGCGGCAGGGAAGTCCGCGTCACCGTGCCCGGACATACGCAGAGGGGAGGAAGCCCCTGCCCCTATGACCGTGTGTTTGCAAGCCGCCTGGGAGCGGAAGCGGGCAAACTGATTCTGGACAATCAGTATGGCTTTATGGTAGGATATAAGAATCGTGAAGTGGTCAGGGTTCCGCTGGAGGATGTGGCAGGTAAGCTGAAGGCAGTGTCACCGGACGCCAGCATTGTAAAAGAAGCGAAGCTCCTGGGCATTTGCTTTGGCGATTAAACGGAAACGGAATACAGAATAAAACCAGAACAAGACTGAGGTGCAGACTATGTCTTACACGGCATTATACCGGAAGTTCCGTCCGGATACCCTTGCGGATGTGAAGGGGCAGGACCATATTGTGACGACACTGAGGAACCAGATCAGGGCGAACCGGATAGGACATGCCTATCTGTTCACCGGTACCAGGGGAACCGGCAAGACTACCGTGGCAAAAATTCTTGCCAGGACGGTCAACTGCGAGAATCCGTCAGAAGATGGTCCCTGCGGGGACTGCCGTATCTGCCGTGCCATCGCCGCGGGCGCCAGCATGAATGCGATTGAGATTGATGCGGCGTCCAACAACGGCGTGGACAATATCCGTGAGATTGTGGAAGAGGTTTCTTACTCACCCGCAGAAGGAAAATATAAGGTTTACATTATTGACGAGGTGCATATGCTTTCATCAGGGGCCTTCAATGCCCTTCTGAAGACCCTGGAGGAACCGCCTTCCTATGTGATTTTTATTCTGGCCACCACAGAAGTACACAAGCTGCCGGTTACGATTTTGTCCCGGTGCCAGAGGTATGATTTCAAAAGAATTTCCATAGAAACCATAACGGACAGACTGCGGAATGTTATGACGGAAGAAGGTGTGCAGGCAGAGGAGAAGGCGCTGCGGTATGTTGCAAAGCTGGCGGATGGTTCCATGAGGGATGCGCTGAGCCTTCTGGACCAGTGTGTTGCCTTTCTGCTGGGTGAAGCGCTAACCTATGACAAGGTCCTGGAGGTGCTGGGCGCAGTGGATACGGAAGTGTTCAGCAGGCTTTTGCGGAATGTACTGGAGCGGGATGTGTCAGGCTGCGTGCTGCTGCTGGAAGAGATTGTGATGCAGGGCAGGGAACTGACGCAGTTTGTGACAGATTTCACCTGGTATCTGCGAAACCTGATGCTGGTGCAGTCCTCTGATAAGCTGGAAGATGTCATTGATATGTCCACTGACAATCTGAAAAGACTGAAGGAAGAAGCCGGTATGGCAGACATGGACAGAATTGTCCGTTTTATCAGGATTTTTTCGGAATTGTCCGGTCAGATCAGATATTCGGCGCAGAAGCGCATTCTGGTGGAAATTGCTCTGATCAAACTCTGCAGGCCGGAGATGGAAGTGGAACAGGATGCGCTGCTGGACCGTATCCGCCAGGTGGAAGAAAAGGTGGAAAACGGTGTTGCGATTGTGGATAAACGGGATTTCGCCCCTGGCGGGCAGGGAATAAGCGGAGGGCCGGCCGGTATGAAAAAACCGAAGCCGGAACTGCCCAGGGCCATACCGGATGACATAAAGCAGATTGTGTCCAGATGGCCTGCGATTGTGGGAAACGCGGAAAATCCCATGCGGATTTTCCTGAAGTCTGCAAACTTGAGCCTGGGAGGCGACAACAGGCTGCTGATGGTGCTGGAGGATGGGATGGCATCGGATTACTTTATCCAGCATCCGGAAAACAAGACGCAGCTGGAGGCCATGCTGTCGGATTTTTCCGGAAAAGAGATAGAAGTGGATGTCCAGTCCGTGAAGGGCCGGCAGGAATTTGAAGAGAATTATGTGGATTTATCCAGAATAGTACAGATGGATATTGAGGAAGAGGAAGGAGACGAAGAAGAATAATGGCAAAACGTGGAGGCTTTCCCGGCGGTGCGATGCCTGGAAATATGGCAAATCTGATGAAGCAGGCCCAGCGCATGCAGCGTCAGATGGAAGAAGGGCAGAAGGAACTGGAGACAAAGGAATTTTCTGCGGCTTCAGGCGGCGGAGCCGTGGAGGCAACAGTGAGCGGCAAAAAGGAGATTCTGAAGATAACGCTGTCCCAGGAGGTTGTGGATCCGGAGGATATTGAAATGCTTCAGGACTTGATTGTGGCTGCTGTCAATGAGGCGTTGCGCAAGGCAGAAGAGGCCGGCACGGCGCTCATGGGCAAGATGACGGGAGGCCTGCCCTTCTGATGGATCTGTACAGCGGACATATCAACAATTTAATAGAAGAACTGGCAGGACTGCCGGGTATCGGAAGTAAGTCTGCCCAGCGTCTGGCGTTCCACCTGATTAATATGCCCAGGGATAAGGTGCTGCGTCTGGCAAAATCTATCACGGACGCCAAGGAAAATGTCCGTTATTGTGAGGAGTGCTTTACTCTGACCGACAGGGAGCTGTGTCCCGTGTGCGCCAGCCAGAAGCGCAACCACAAGATGATCATGGTGGTGGAAAACACAAGGGACCTGGCGGCATACGAGAAAACAGGCAAATATGAGGGTGTTTATCATGTACTTCACGGTGCCATTTCTCCCATGCTGGGCATAGGACCGGGGGATATTAAGCTGAAGGAGCTGATTGCACGGCTTCAGGGGGATGCGGAAGAGGTTATCATCGCCACCAATTCCAGCCTGGAGGGTGAGACCACGGCCATGTATATCGCCAAGCTGATCAAGCCCACGGGAATACGTGTGACGCGTATTGCCAGCGGGGTACCGGTTGGAGGAGACCTGGAATATATAGACGAGGTGACATTGCTCCGTGCGCTGGAGGGGCGGACGGAACTATAGCAATGAAGTGAACAGAACCCGGAGGATTTGCGGCCGCATAAATGTAACGGCCGGAAATTTCTGCGGCGGGTGAGATCATTGCGGCACCGGAACATAAGAAAGTGTGAACTGCGGGACTGGAATAGGAGGTGGCGGTTATGTCAGTTGAAGTGAGGTCTTTCGGAACATATCCGGACGGACAGGCCATAAAATTGTATACCATATCCAATGGAAACGGGATGCAGGTATCTGTGACAAATGTGGGCGCGGCGCTGGTGAAGGTGATTTGTCCGGATAAAAACGGAACGCCTGCGGATGTGGTGCTGGGATTTGACGAAGGGGAAGCGTATCTGGAGAATGTGAGTTTCTTCGGGTGTGTCATCGGTCCCAATGCCAACCGGATAGCGGATGCTTCTTTTTGCCTGGATGGCTGTACATACAAATTGGATGCGAATAACGGAAAGAATAATCTTCACAGCCATAAGGAAAAAGGCTGGCATAAGCGGCTGTGGAAGGCGGAAGTGCATGAAAATGACGAAAGTGTCACTTTTTACTTGGAGGATGGAGATGGCAGCCTTGGCTTCCCGGGGAATAAAAAAGCGGCAGTCACTTATTCTCTGGACAGCGAGAATGCCCTAAAACTTCATTATCATGCCGACAGTGACAAACGGACGCTTCTGAACCTGACCAATCACTCTTATTTCAACCTGGAAGGACATAACAGCGGCAGTATAGAGGGACATGAACTATGGATGGGCGCCTCGGCGTATACGCCTGCAGATGAAGGCTCCATTCCTACCGGGAAGATTGCGGATGTAAAAGATACGCCCATGGACTTCAGAATATCCAAAAAAGTGGGGCAGGAGATAGGGGCGGATTTTGAGCAGCTGACATTTGCGGGAGGGTACGATCACAACTGGGTCATTGACGGCTGGGACCAGACACTCCGGCATTTTGCAACATTGAAAGCACCGGGATCCGGCCGGATTATGAAAGTTTTTACCACATTGCCGGGGGTCCAGTTCTATGCGGGTAACTTTATTGAAAAGCAGGCAGGAAAGGATAGATCCCTGTATCATGCCCGCTCCGGACTGTGTCTGGAGACACAGTATTTTCCGGATACAATTCATCATCCCGGGTTTCCGGATGGAATTTTCGGGGAGGAAAAAGAGTATGATTCCGTGACGGTTTACCAGTTCGGCGTTTTGTAAACATATCGCTGACGGTACACCGTACGATAACGATCGGTGATTTGCAAAGATTGTCGAACAGTTCTCTTTTGGGCGCGACAAAGAATGCTAAAATACCTCACATACCGAATGTTATGATTGTTACAAACGGTATGGGAGGTGTTTTTATATGGAATTACCAAAAAATATCACACAAATCGGAGAAACGAATCCTTATTGTAAAGTGTACGTGGAAGATTATGTCATCTCCTACATAAAACAGCTGAACCGGTATGCGGGTGAGAAAGAACTGACGGTGGCGCTGTACGGTGTCCGGAAAGAGGAAGAGGGGATTACTTATTTGTTTTTATACGGGGCATGCAGAGTTTTCTCCCTGCAGAAAGAATGCAGGCATCTGTCCCAGGCGGTCCAGCAGGAAGTGGAAAAGCAGCGCAGAAAGTATTTTCCGGATTATATTTTTCTTGGCTACAGAATTCTGAACGGGGAAATGGTGGAAGGATTTTATATCTGTGAACAGAGTGTATGCAGGTACGTGGAAGGATATGCGCAATTCTATGAAAAAAATGACGCCATGCTTGCTTTTATGCTGGAGGAGCGCAAAGAGGAGACGAAACCGGAAGAAGTAGATCAGGAAAAATACAATGTAGTCAGGAAACGCCAGGAAGAAAGACGTGCCCAGGCAGAAGAAAAGACCGGACAAGCCATTATGCTGAGACGAAAATCAGGCAACAGAACCCTGCCGGAAACGGAAAAAGGAAGTCTGAGGAACATGCGGCTTACGGCTGTGGCAGCATTTTCGCTCTTGTGCATTATGGGGCTGGCGGCCATGGGAAACGGGGAAAAACTGGGAGAATGGCAGCTGGCGGCAAAACAGCTGTTTGAAAACATGTCTGAAAAGCAGCTGCCTGATGCGGTGGAAGTGTCAAACAATAACGCGCAGGTGGGCACCATTGTGGCGGAGGACAAGCTGACAGACGCCATACTGCGGGAGAATGCCACGGCAGATGCGAATGCGTCAACAACAGAACCTGACCAAACCCCAGAACCTGTACAGGAGCCCACGCCGGAACCTACCCCGGAGCCCACGCCGCAACCAACACAGGAACCTACCCCGGAACCCACGCCGCAACCAACACAGGAACCCACGCCGGAACCCACTGAGGAACCGGCGGCAGAATTAGTTTCTTATGTTGTTCAGAAAGGAGATACCCTGATTGGTATCTGCATTAGGAAATACGGAAGCGATGCGCGTGTGCAGGAAATCTGTTCCCTTAATAATATCAAGAATCCGGATGATATAAAAGTAGGGGAAAAAATTTTTCTGCCACAATAAGGAAATTGTGGTATAATATCGAAACAGAAGGGCGTTGTTTCGACTGTTGATTCCATATGCGCAGGGCGCACGGAATTATGGTATAATATCGAAACAGAAGTGCGTTGTTTCGACTGTTGATTCCATTTGCGCAGGGGCGCACGGAATTAGGGAATAATATCGAAACAGAAGTGCGTTGTTTCGACTGTTGATTCCATTTGCGCAGGGGCGCACGGAATTAGGGAATAATATCGAAACAGAAGGGCGTTGTTTCGACTGTTGATTCCATATGCGCAGGGCGCACGGAATTAGGGAATAATATCGAAACAGAAAGACACTGTTTCGACTTCTGATTCCATGTGCGCAGGGCGCGCATAAAATTATGGAATAATAACCTTATGCAAAAAAGGAAGAGTTTTATGGCATGAAGAAACCAAATGGCCATTCATGCCATGTCTGTCGGAACTGATTAACTGGAGGAGACATGGCAGATATCAGAAGCTACTTAAAGGAAAAAGAAAAGAGAGAACAGAAGAAAGAAGATTATAAGGAAAAGATAGCACGCCATAAGCTGACTTTTTTCTATCGAATCGTATTTATTCTTGTGGCACTGGCGGCACTGGGTTTCTTTTTTTATTTACAGTATAAAAGACATGTTTATACGGATTATGATATTATTGCCTCTGTGGACCGTGAAAGCATTGGGGGCACCACTGACATAAGACTGGGAAATGCCATACTCACTTACAGCAAGGACGGTGCCCATTGTACGGATTCGAAGGGGAACGTGACCTGGAACCAGACCTTTCAGATTCAGGATGTGAGAGTGGATGCCTGCGGCGATACTGTGGCAATGGGGGACTATAACGGGAGGAGTATCTATGTTGCGGATGCGGAGAAGCTTCTGGGTGAGATTACTACCACAATGCCCATAAGGGATCTGACTGTTTCCGAAGCGGGATATGTGACGGCAGTTCTTGACGATGGGGAAGTAACAAGGATTAATACATATAATCTCAAGGGCGAACTGCTGAAAGAGGGCAGGGCGCATATGGATGATTCCGGATATCCCATGGCGGTCAGTCTTTCTCCCAGCGGGGAACTGCTGTGTGTAGCTTATGTTTATGTTGATGCCGGAGTGCTGAAGACGAATATCGCTTTCTATAATTTTGACAGGGTGGGGTCCAATGTGAGCGACCTGCTTGTGAGCACCTGGGCATACACGGATATGCTGATTCCGTATGTGAAGTTTGCGAACGATAACACGGCGTTTGCCGTGGGGGACAGCAGACTGATGATATATTCGGGGAGCCATGAGCCGGGTGATCCGGCCGAGCACATGTATGACAGTGAGATCAGGTCTGTGTTCAATAATGAAAAATATATTGGTCTTGTGCTTATTTCGGATAAACCGGAAAACCGGTACCGGCTGGATGTGTATGATACCGCCAGCCCGAATTCCAAAGCCAGAAGTTTTTACTTTGATGTGGACTACACCGATATTTTTTTCGGAAAAGATCATTTCGTGATATATAATGACAAAGAATGTCAGATTATGACTATGGATGGAATTGAAAAATTTAGGGGTAATTTCTCGGAACCGGTGAAACTGATGGTTGCGGCAGGAAACGGATATCGATATATGCTGGTCAAGGAAGGCTCCATGGATACCATACAATTAAAATAGGAAAAATAAAAATACCGGCCCGGCAAAATGTGCCGTGTGATGAAAACCAGGAGAAAACATTATGGATGGACTGAATATAAACCTGATGCTGATTATTGTGGTAATCGCTGCATTGTGTAAAGTGGTAGATGGATATAAAAAGGGGATGATAAAAGAAATTGTTTCTCTGATTTCCATGGTGGTGCTGTGTATTGTGGCGGCCCTGGTGGCTTACGGGGTCAACAGCTATCATGATGGTAAGGGCTTCAATGTGGCGGTGGTGGCGGTTCTGCTGATACTGGTACTGTCGGTGCACCATCTTCTGGGGCTGGTGTTCTTTTCGGCGAAACTGTTTTCCAAATTACCGATTGTGCACTTTGTGGATAAAATGCTGGGGATTGTGTTTGGCATCTTTGAAGTGGTTCTGGTGCTCTGGACGATTTATGCGTTTATCATCATGATGGACATTGGGGTTGCTGGCCAGGTTATCTTGTCATATACAAATGAAAATACTCTGTTGACATGGATTTACGAACACAATTGCCTGGTTGACTGGATCAACAGCTTTCTGCACGAATTTGACTTTGTACCGCTGGCAGAAATTCTGGGATTAAATTAAAAAAGGTTATTGACAAATAAAAATATATGATGATATAATGAACATCCACCGCAGAAAAGAAGTTTTCAACGAAAAAAAAGTGGAAAAAACTTGAAAAAAGTTGTTGACAAAGCGGATGACATGTGATATCCTATCAGAGTTGCCGCTG
>CAJTLR010000089.1 GCA_910577185.1 uncultured Acetatifactor sp. | reverse complement strand
AAACCATATTCGCATAATTCAATAACTAACTTTGTCATTGATATATTATTTTTCTGAGCGGCTTCACCTAATTTTTCGACTAATGCAACTGGTAATCTAAATGTTTTATTTTGATATTCTGTTTTCTGAATTTTTAGCATATTAACTACCACCTTGTTTTTCTTGTGCATAGTATACTTTAAAATATCACGATATTATACACACTGAAATTTCACTTATTTTTATACTTGAAATATTCACACATATATGTTAATATAGACCACATGATTCCGACCAATACATATATGAAAAATGAGGGAGATACTAAAATGAAAAGAAAATTGATTTTATTACCCATAATATGCACATTTGCAATTAGCCTGAATGGCTGTGGACATGAGCATGTATGGGTAGATGCTACTTGTTTGGTACCTAAAACATGCAGCGAGTGTGGAGAAACCGAGGGCGAAGTTGCAGACCATAAATGGGTAGAAGCTTCTTGTGAAAAAGCAAAATACTGTGACGTATGTGGGGTAACGGATGGAGAACCTTTAAGCCATGAATGGTTAGACGCTACCTATGAAGAACCAAAAACCTGTTCTTTATGTGGCTTGACTGAAGGAGAACCTTTGCCAACTCCTTATTGTATCGAAAACAATATTACTTTTCAAAATCTGCAAGATATGGAGTTGCCATTTGCTATGGATTTCACTGAAAATGGGCAGATTGTGGATATAGAAGGAATGTGGCTTGAAACAGAAAAAGCGAAATTTTCTTTCGGTGAAATTACTAGTAATCCTTCGGAAATGGAAGGATATATAGATATTACCATTCCATATCAAGTACATTTTTCAGCGACCGTGTATCAAGACACTAATATATATAATGGGTCTTATGGTTGGAATTTAACATTTCCCAAATTTTCTGTTGGCGATTATTATACAGGACTTGTTGTTCCTGACCGTAGTTCATATACTGGCAGAGGAGGGAGTGATTTCGCGGAATTTACCAAAGACTATGAATGGAATGGAAATGTGTACTCAATAGGATATTCGAATATTGAGGAAACCTCATCTTCTCAATCAGACTGGGATTATAATGAGAATATTGCCTTTAAGACTTATAATTTTACGGCAGATGAAACATATATCATTACAATACCTAATGATTTTGATGGAGCAATATTATATATCAAGAAAAATGGTTCATCAGAAGTTCATTTAGGGAATGATGAAGTAATAGAGGAAACGGAAGCACATATGTTAGACGAACATGAGGCAGAATATTATATTTTTTATCGTCTGTCGGATATAATCAATAATTAACTGTACAAAATTTAATGTGAAGCAATTATATTATGGTAAAAGCTGAACCACTACTAAGTGTAAAAATAGTGGTTCAGCTTTTTGTGCTAACTTAACAGAATTTTCCTAATACTAAATGACATTGAGTCAAGACTCCCTGGTTTTTTGCAGCTTATTTTTTATTTCTTTTTCTTCCTGCCATTGCGCTGGCTGCCGCCAGGGCCGCAAACAGCGGAATCAGGTATATCATCACCATGCCCTCTTCCCCGGTCTTGGGCGAAGCGGGACCGTTCGCTTTGTTTTCCTCCGCAGAATCTGTCTCTGTCCCCGTCTCCGTCTTTGTCTCGGAAACCTTCACGATCACTTCCACACTGCCCACTTCGTAGCTCAGCTTCACGCTGTGCTCTCCCACCGACAGTTTGTCCATGTATGCTTTTGTGAAGGTCAGTATGGTGGAACCATTCCGGAGCGTATAGTCTTTGGAATCCACATCCCTGCCGTCAACCTGCACCTTCTGCAGCCTGTCCAGGGCGCCTGTGGTATGGATCACAACTCCCTCATCTCTTCCGATATGATAAGATTTCTGTGCTTTACCGTCTTCCCTTATCTCATATTCATAATCGGTATTCTGAATCAGGTCAGGTTCCTTGGAGATCCAGTAGTCCACTTTGTAACCGCTCTCATAATTCTCCGCATCTTCCCGCACGGCAGTTACTTTCACCTTTCCTCCGGGAACCACTTCCGTCTCCGGGTCTTCCCATACCCAGCCTTCCGGCAGCTTCACGGATTCCAGGCCGTCCCCCTCATCGGTGATCAGTATGTTCAGATCCTTCTCCGCAGGGGTATTCACAGGCTTGTCTGCCTTGGCAATGGTATAAGCGCAGGCCACGCTTCCGGTATAATTTCCGGTACCGTTTACATACAAAGTATAGTTTCCGGCATTCACATTGATATCGCCGGTCACAAGGTAATCCGTTCCTGCCGTCAGTTTTACGGCTTCCCCGCCGTTCTCACCGGGCAGTGTCACGGAAACCACTCTCTTTATCTTTGTCTTGCCATCATAGATCAGTTTCCCGCTTTCCAGAACAACTGTCGCCCCGGAAATATCCTTTGCCGCAATCTTCCACTCTTTTACGGAAGTCACTCCATCCACCGTGTAGTTGGGATTGCTCAGGCTCATGGCCCTGGCCTGATAAATACCTGCGTTGACCGCAGTGTTATTTTCGTAAGCGGCAACCTCTGCCACATCATTGCCCAGCAGTTCGTCCTTCTTCACGGACGCCGTGACGCCATGCTGTTTTCCATCATATATGCTTTCGAATTCGCCGTTCCACTCCAGTGCAACCGGCCTGGCAGTCACATAAAGCGCCGCCCCCACATAATGGATGGTATAGTTGGGATTGTTCGCATCCGTCAGAGTCCCCTGCTCAATGGCATATCCCCCTGCCAGGACAGTCTCGCCTTCCACGCGTTTCAGACTACCGTTCAGCGTCTCTCCCTCCACAATACCGGACACCTGATAGGTCAGTGCAGGATCTGCCGCACCGTAAACCTTGTTCCGGGCATCTGCGGTTACCGTAACCGGCCGGCGGGTGATTTCTCCCCAGTCGCCCTCCGCACTGTCGTTGGAAACGGTATACCATTTTCCATCCGTTCCGGTCAGGGCAATATTGCTCACCGTCACCTTATGGCTTCCGGTCATGGCCCCATCAAAGGCATATACTGCGGATACAGTCACAATGTCACCGGTTAAAAGTCCTGAAAATTCCGGCGTCAGTCCTTTTCCATCGGAAACCGTGGTGCCATCATAAGCTTTTGTAACAGTGCCGCTAAAAGTAACCGTTACCGGTTTTCCTTTTATGGTCACGGAACTCTCACCTGAAGAACCAGCCAGGCTTTCCGTTCCCAGATAACGCACAGTCATCTTCTGGCTGCCCGGATCCAGTTTTTTATCGGAAGTCTGGTAAACGATGGTACCTCTGCCCTGGGCATCCACAGCCACTGCCTCGCCTACCTGGGTATCGCCTGCAAACAGTGCAATCTTTCCTTCTGCCAGGGAAGAACCTGCGGCGGCGGCAGGATTGTCGATGCTTACCGTTGCGGTTATGGTGATGCTCTCACCGTAAATGTATTCTGCCTTGTCTGTGGTGATACTTGTGGTGGTGGCAGATTTCTTCACCTCATAAACTTTCGTATTCTCCTTCGGAAGAACATAGTTGCCCGCCTTGTCACCGGTCAGACCGGAGGCCGTAGCGGTGTGGGATCCCACAGACTGGGCATCGCCGCCGGTTACGGTCACCGAGATCACATCGCCGTTCACCAGGTTTCCTGCTGTGGCAGTCACCGTTTTCCCGTCTCCGTAAATACGGTCTTCCGTATTCTGCCAGTTCAGGGTTACGCTGCGGGGAGAAACCGTCAGGGTTCCCTTTCCATAGGTAATATTATAGTTTGTACTGCTGAAGCCTGCGGGAATAATCTCATAGGTTCCCACATTGCCGAACTGTGTATAATTGTAAGTATAGGACACAGTGCCGCCCAGGACATTTGCATCCTCCCCGTTCACAAAGCCGCTGTATTCCACTCCGCCGGAAGCAGGCGCTTCGCCGTATGTAATGGTGTGGTGCTTTGCCTTCACCGTAAGGGAAGCTTTGGCAATGGTCAGCGTTCCCGGTGTATAGGTAATATTGTAGTTGCCCGTCACGGTTCTGCCGTTCTTCTCAATTACGGCGCCTCCCGGTGTCAGGGCATAGTCCCCCACATCTTTTCCCGCGCTGGTCAGTGCGATGCTCTTCAGGGTTCCTCCAAGCAGATCACCGGTTACGGTCACATTAGAAACATTCTGCGCGATGGTTCCGCCGTATGAAATGGACTGGCTGCCTGCCGTTATGGTCAGGGCCGCCGGTGTAATTGTAAGTTTCAGCGTGTTGGTGCTCTCCGCTGCCTTGTATTCATCTGCCTTCCCCGCCACCTTCGCCTTGATATCATAGCTGCCCGCATCTGTGGGAAGTCCATCCACATAGGCATCTGCCGTACCGGACTTCCGGTATGCATAGGAAATCACGGCATCGGTTACCGCATCACCGTCTATGGTTACTGCCGGCGCGGAAATCACGGAATCTGCCACAGCATTACCCGTATATGCGCTGCTCGCCTCCGTGGTTCCAAAAGTAACCGCCGGAACGGGCAGTTTCACATTCTCAAATTTATTCTGGCTCAGCGCCGGTCCGTTGGTGAAAGAAACGCCTCCGCCTGAAGCCCTGTTGGATACAGGGTGGGATTCGATAAATTTTCTACCGCTGATTTCGGTATCTGATCCCACCAGCAGCCAGGCTGTCTGCATTGCTTCCGTCAGAGTTCCCCCGCCGGAGATAACCGGATCATTCCAGGTCACATCCACCGCATACCAGTTCCCGTCGTCTGCCTGCACATAGTTCCACATATGTGCTTCACCGTTTCCCGAGCTATTGGTGGCCATTCCATCCACCAGCACGCAGGGGATGCCTGACCGGTCGCAAAGCACCTTCAGGGCACGGGCATAGCCTTCGCACACCGGACCTTCCGCACCGCTTTTGCCAAATAATGCACTGATGCATTCCCAGGCCGACTCTGCCGCTCCTGATCCACCGCCTGCCACAGAAGAATTATAATCATTGTTCTCCGTGAGCCACTTATTAAAGTAAGTAATCTTGTCGCCGGCGCCCGAAGCATCCCCGGGAATACCGGCCAGAATACCGGCCACTGCCTGGTCACGCTGTCCAATGGTCTGCTTTATGGCACCGGCAGTACGGTAAGCCGGTTTGCGGACATCAAACTCTGCCGTTGTACCATCTGTGTAGTTTACCGTTCCCTTTAAGAGAAGCGTGTAAGTTGTGGTTTTCTTCTGGACACCCCCAACGGTCTGGGTGCTCATGGAGGCTCTGACCACGCTTTCCCCGGTCAGCCAGAATACCTCCGGGTGATCCCGGTCAAAGGCATCAAATACCGCACGGACATTTTGTAATACCACATTCATGCCCGGCGATGTCTCTCCTTCAAATGACACAATCTCAATAGACTGCTCTCCGGAAGCCGCATCCGTCAGAATCCCGTTTCCGCTTATGGCCTCTTCCAGTTTCTTGTACAGATCCAGCCCATACTGCGGAAGGTTCACACGGTCTATCCATTTCACATAGGCACCGGAATTCAGCTCCACGCTTTCTTCCGGAGGCAGCACAAATGTAGACCAGCTCTCGGCAGAGGTCTCCGTGGCGCCCAGCCAGAAGTATTCCACTTCCTCTTCCCCCTGGACCGGTTCCCCGGAAACCGCCGGATCCACATCCGTCTCTGCCGGGTCCGCAACCGCCGGATCTCCTGATTCTGTGCCGTCCGGCACATCGGAACCAATTTCCCCTGCGCTGTCGGGATTCTCGTCAGACACATCGCCTGTCTGTCCGGCTTCGTCTGTCTTTCCCGTTACATCGGGGTTTTCCGGAACCGTGTTTTCATCCCCGGTGCCTTCTACCCCCCCGTTTTCTGCCGGCGCTTCTTCAGCATCTTCCGGTGCAGTTCCCAGATTGTTTTCTCCGGTCACCGGTTCTGCAGACAGCCCCGTTTCTGCAGATGTCTCCACAGAATCAGCCTCTTCTGCCAGCACCGACGGGCTTGTCCCTGTCATCATCAGACACATAGCCACAAGTACTGCCAGAAAAGGCTTCGTCTTCTTCCACATCCTCTTCATGTCCTCTCTCCTCTCCTCATTCTGCAAATACCGTCAGCATATCAGCGGTATTTCCATATTGTTTTCATAATAACACATAACTTTGCAAATTACCAGTCCAATCTTATCCTGTTTCCCTCCTGCCCACACCTCACTATATGCCGACGCAATGTCCCATGTAATAAAAACCATGGCATTCATCCAGGGACACCTGCACATAAGTGCCCACCATGGACGCATCTCCCGGCACGTGGACAATGGTATTGTTGGAAAGCCGTCCCGTGACCAGCCCGGCATCAGTTTCATTCACTTCTTCTATGAGCGCTTCCATCACATTCCCCTGATACCTGCCCACCTGGCTGCGGGCCGTATCCTGGACAACCTTCAAAAGCCTGTCGAATCCTTCCTTCACCTGTTCCTTCGGCACCTGGTTTTCCATGGCTGCCGCCGGCGTACCGGTACGTTTTGAATAGATAAAGGTAAACGCATTGTCAAATTTCACTGTGCGCACCACATCCATGGTTTCCTCCAGGTCTTCCCGTGTTTCCCCCGGAAATCCCACAATAATATCGGTGGTGATTGCCATATCCGGAATTCTGCTGCGGATTTTGTGAACCAGTTCCACATACTGCTCCTTTGTATAACGCCTGTTCATTTTCTCCAGAATCCGGGTGGAACCGGACTGCAGCGGCAGATGAAGGTGCCGGCATATTTTCTTTGAACTTGCCATAACATCTATCAGCTCATCAGAGAGATCCTTGGGATGGGAAGTCATGAACCGGATCCGCCTCAGTCCCTGAATTTTCTCCGTCTCCTGCAGAAGCTGCGCAAAAGTAACGGGCCTGTCTAGATTTCTTCCATAAGAATTTACATTCTGCCCCAGCAGCATGACCTCCGACACACCATCCTTCACAAGCCGCCTGATCTCATTCAGAATATCCTCCGGCTGCCTGCTCCGCTCCCTTCCCCTCACATAGGGCACGATACAGTAACTGCAGAAATTATTACAGCCGAACATGATATTGATGCCCGATTTAAACGGATATTTGCGTTCTACCGGCAATTCTTCAACGATTTTATCCGTATCCTTCCAGATATCGATTACTCTCTCCCCTGTCTCAAGGAGGGTATACAGCAGTTCCGCAAATTTATAAATATTGTGGGTGCCGAAAATCAAATCCACAAAGGAATAGCTCTTTTTCAGCTTTTCAATCACGCTCTCCTCCTGCATCATGCAGCCGCAGAGTGCGATTTTCATCCCCGGATTCCGTTTCTTATACCATTTCAGCTCGCCCAGCCGGCCATAGACTCTCTGGTTTGCATTGTCCCTGACAGTACAAGTATTGAAAATCACAAAATCCGCGTTTTCCTCCTCCGTCTGCCCGTATCCTATGGTTTCCAGTATCCCCGCCAGCTTCTCGGAATCCCTGGCGTTCATCTGGCAGCCGAAATTCACCACACATGCTTTGGGAATGCGCCCGTTTTCCCTCTCAAATTTTTTCACCAGATTTCTGCATTTTGCCATAAAATAATACTGCCTGGCCGGTTCCTCTGCAGGAGGTTCCGGATAAATCTCTATTTTATCCAAATCAATTTTATCGGAAATTTTTTCTTCCATATACATTTTCTATTGACTTTTCTCCCTTCCTGTCATATAATAAAAATTAAGAAATGAGTTTTTAACCGTACAGTCTTATGGCTCAAGCGGGGTACTCGTTTCTTTTTTTTATAATATCATATAGATACAATTTCCTATCCACTGCATGTCTTATAACAAGCTCCACATGAAAAACATTATAACGTAAAACTTCTCCATCGTCATCAAAAATCGGAAGGGCAAATCGGGAATCATATCGATACCATCCAAATCTAGCATTTTTATCATGCTTTTT
Organism: uncultured Acetatifactor sp.; assembly: GCA_910577185.1. Lineage (GTDB taxonomy): Bacteria > Bacillota > Clostridia > Lachnospirales > Lachnospiraceae > Acetatifactor. Next base: position 4,672 of record CAJTLR010000089.1, on the reverse strand, counting down.
CGCCAGATTTTCTCGGAATCTCTTATTTTCCGCAATTTCAATCATCTCAGGAATTCCCTGTGTAGCATTTGCTTTCGCCTTTGCAAGAGCACCTTTCAACTTTGCAGTATAATTGGAACCTGTGTATTCATCAGGAAGATCATTGCCTATATATATGATTTCTTTACTTTCAGCAATTTCTACAAATTCTCCGACATATTGCTTTAAATAATGTTCAACCTCATTCCAGTCAATATTCTGTCTGCCTTTAAAACATATGTCATTTATTACCACAATCTGTTTTCCATTCACATCCTTTATAACACTTATGTTCCTTTCCATATTCCCTCCCTATCCGCCCTCCTCTCGTATTTTATAACTTCTCGGAATCTTCAACCCTGATTTTATAAGGCTTTCAGACCCCTATCTAAAAAAATCACCCACTTTTTTGCAAAAAGCACTTGACAAATCGCTCAAAATTTGCGGCGAAGCCGATTGATTATATTTTATTTCAATCGACTGGAGGCGATTTTTTTGTTACCTACGAATCCCGGCGGCCATGCCGCCTATCAGGATACTTTCGTATCCGAATTTCTTAAATTCTATCCTGATCCCTTTGTACTTCCCAAAAGCACCTGGGATTATATCGTGCAGTTTTCTTCCATATACATCTCTCCTGGCTTTTCTCCCTTCCTGTCACACATTCTTCCCCTCTCTTCCATACCGCTCCGCCAGTCTTACCAGCAACTCCGTGACCTTTTCCATGGACTGTACACACACATACTCAAAGCGGCTGTGTGCATTGGAGCCGCCGGTACAAAGGTTCGGGCAGGGCAGCCCCATATAGGACAGACGCGCCCCATCCGTACCACCGCGGACAGAACATACCTGGGGTTCGGTTCCCATTTCCCGCATAATTTCCGACGCATTATCGATCAAATGTCTGTGCGGTGCCAGAATTTCTTTCATATTATAATAGCTGTCCTCTATCTTCACCTCCGCGGTGCCCCGGCCGTATTTCAGGTTCAGAAAATCCGCGCACTGCGCAAACAGCTTCTTTTTCTGTTCAAACAGACTTCTGTCATGATCACGGATAATATAATCCGCCTCTGTCTTTTCCACATTTCCCGTGATCTGTTCCAGATGGAAAAATCCTTCCTCTCCTTCCGTGCACGCTGGATTCTGGAATGCCGGAAGCATGGACTGAAATTCGCAGGCAATCAGCATGGAATTCACCATGCAGCCCTTCGCATCCCCCGGATGCGCACTCTGCCCCCGGACAGTCAGTTTCGCGCCTGCCGCATTGAAGGTACCGTCCTGCATTCCCCCAAAGCTGCCGCCGTCCACGGTGTATGCAAAATCCGCGCCGAACAGTTTTACATCAAAATACTTTGTGCCCTCGCCGATCTCCTCGTCCGGTGTGAAGCCTATCCTGATCTTCCCGTGTCTGATTTCGGGATGCCGCAGCAGATATTCCCCCGCCGCCATAATCTCCGCAATGCCTGCTTTGTCATCCCCGCCCAGCAGAGTGGTCCCATCCGTCACAATCAGGTCCTGCCCCTTGAAATTGCCCAGTTCCGGAAATTCTTCCACTTTGAATACAATGTTTTCCTTTTCGTTGAGCACAATATCCTGACCGTCATAATTTTCCACAACCCTGGGTTTCACATCCTTTCCGGATACCACGGGGGCTGTGTCCATATGTGCCACAAAACCCAGCACCGGCGCACTCTCGCAGCCTTCCGAAGCCGGTATGGACGCGTACACATAACAATGCTCCTTATCGTAGGTAATCTCCTCTGCCCCCATTTCTTCCAGCTGCACTGCAAGGAGCGCTGCAAGATGATGCTGTTTCTCCGTGCTGGGGGATGCAGCGGCTGTACTGTCCGACTGGGTGTCAATTTTTACATACTGCAGAAACAGTTCCATGGTTTTCGACATTCTGCTGACCTCTCTTTTTCTTTCGCCTTATTTCATGCCCGTCACGTACCGTCTCCGTTCCGCGGACCTCCCCTCAGTGAACAAGGGGATTGTCACACACGTATATTGGACGGACATGACAGCTTCCACGCTGTCATCATATCATAAGTCTGCCATTCCCACAATGCTTTTCTGGCAGGCCCTTTCTTCCATCCCGTGAACCTACACCCCACGCCGCGCTCCGGTGGGAAGTGATTCCGGGCAGATCCGGAAGATTCCCATCCGGCAGCCCGCCGGAAGCATCCTCATTTTCTTTTTCCGTCCGCCCCGTATTCCCGGATTTCCCGGCAGGCTTCCCCCGAAAGCGCCAGGACACAGATCAGGTTGGGAACCGCCATCAGGGCATTGCAGATATCCGAAAAGTTCCACACGGTCTCCAGGGAACAGATACAGCCCAAAAACACCACAAGCCCATAGACAAACCGGTACCACAGATTATATCTTGATTTTCCCCCCATGAGAAATTCAAAGGCCCGCTCTCCCTGGTATGCCCAGCCGATGATGGTGGCAAAGGCAAACAGCACAATGCAGATGCTCACAAAACTGCCGCCCCACTTTCCCAGGGTGGTGGAAAACGCTGCCAGGGTCAGTGCGGTTCCCGTCAGCGGAAGGCCGTTTGCATCCGTGCTGCCCAGCACCCCGGAAGCCGCAAAAGCAAGCCCCGTTATGGTACAGACCACCATGGTGTCCAGAAATACTCCAGTCATGCTGATATATCCCTGTTTCACACAGTCATCCGTGTCCGCAGCCGCCGTGGTGATGCCGGAAGCGCCCAGCCCCGCCTCATTGGAAAAAATTCCCCTGGACACACCCCAGCGCAGGGACTGAAACGCCGTCACCGTGATACTGCCGAACATACCGCCCGACACGGCCTCCGGATAAAAGGCAGCGGCCAGAATTCCCGCCACTGCCCCCGGCAGGTTCCTCCAGTGAGTCACAATCACCGCAAGCGCGCCCAGCAGGTAAAAAACGCCCATAAATGGGACAAGAATCTGGGTGACTTTTCCGATGACACCGATTCCCCCCAGCACCACCAGTATGGTTACTATGGTCAGAAGCAGTCCCGTGTTTTCCTTGGGAACCCCAAAGGCAACCCATATGGCATCCGCTATGGAATTGGACTGGGTCATGTTCCCCATGCCAAAGGATGCCGTCACGGCAAAAAGCGCAAAAAGAAACCCCAGCGCCTTCCCCGCACTTTTCACCGGGAATCCCCGGAGGCAGGTGTACATGGGGCCTCCCGCAATCTGTCCCTTATCGTTCATTCCTCTGTATTTCACCGCCAGCATGCTCTCCACCAGCTTGGTTGCCATACCCACAACGCTGGTGATCACCATCCAGAATAAGGCTCCGGGCCCGCCCAGAACCATGGCCGTGGCAACGCCCACAATATTTCCGATCCCCAGAGTGGTTGCCAGCTCCGTGGTAAGGGACGCCAGGGATGTGACCTTCCCGGAGGACGCCTTTTTTCCTTTTACCTTTCCTTTCTCTGCCGGCCCGCCGCCAAAAGCACATTTTAAGGCAAATTTCAGATTTTTCAGGGGAAGAAGGTCCAGACGCAGCATCAGATAACAGCCGCTTCCCAGCAGGAGCACCAGCATCCACGGCCCCCACACAAGATCATCCAGATATTCCACGGCCCGGGCCAAAGAGACTCCTGCCAGAATTTCCCCGCCGGACATCCTATGTACGAAAGCAAATCCTCCTAAATTCACAAAAACCTCTTGTATCACATATCTTTTTCTAAATATATTGGTACAAGAGCGGCTTTATGCAAACTCGGGAATCATTTCATAAATCTCATACACCCCTATGGTGATATCGGGATACACATAAAAATAAATGGGAATTTCCTTCTGGTCCGGCACCTCCAGTACGATTTCCAGCGTTCCTTCCCCGAACGGCATCCAGAAAACCATCTTGTCATTCCCTTCCATCCCATAGCGGATTTTCTGCTGCAGCCCCATCTCCGTATTCTCTGTCCCTGTCAGAACGGCATCCGGCTCAATCGCCGCCGCGTCGCTTACATCCCATTCCTCTTTCCAGCCCATTTTCTCTGCCAGCTCCCAGAAATACGCCATCTCGCTATCCTGCAGCGCTTCAAAATGGAAGGCAAGGAACCCCCACATTTCCACTGCCACCGACTCATCCCAGAAGGCTTCCCGGAGATAATCATATTCCCGCTTCGGCACCTTATCCATGGGTGTATTGTTTTCCGCCTTCACGGCATATATCGTGCCATCCTCCGCGTCGCAGAGGAGCTTCAGCACTTCTCCCCCGTAACTTTCCAATTCCACATACCAGAGTATGAAATTGACTCCCTTGGCATAATTATCGCTGTAAACCACATACTGCTTCCACTGGGTGGGAGTATATTCCGACCAGATATCCGGTGACAGCAGGTTGTTGCCGATAAAAATGGTAAAAATTTCCTGGCCCAGCCCCGATGCCGACGCCAGATAGTTTGTCAGGACCTCACTGATGGAAAGATTCTGGGAGGTCACATAATAACTGTCCCCCTCCCCCAGTCCTTCCGCAAAGCTTTTCATTCTCTGGGCCAGGGACTTTTCATAAGTAGTGCTGAGGGCTTCCACATCCATGCTCTCTTTCTGTCCCAGAGTGGTATCCCTGCACAGAATCCCATCCTGGAGTCCGAATATAATCTGGGGAATCCACAGCGCCGCCAGCACCACCGCCCCCAGCACAGCAGCCT
>CAJTLR010000088.1 GCA_910577185.1 uncultured Acetatifactor sp. | reverse complement strand
TCACAAAAACTTTCCCTTGTAACCTGCCCATAAGGGCAAAAACAAGGGAAAATACATATCAATTCACTATATGAGGCTCTAAAAGCCTTGAAAAATAGGGAAAGTTCAAGAAATTCATCTGCAAATCCCGATTTATATACTTGATTATAAAATATTTGCTTGCAATGTATATTTATAAGCCCGTTTTTAATGGATACACAATTCCGAAAAGGGAATAATATTATAAAAAATAGGCTTTTTCTTCGCTCCAAGACCCTTAAAAGTATTGATTTTACTGGCAAAACTGACATTCCTCTGCCAACCAGGGCCTGTCTGGCTCCAGATGGCAAAATCCCCCATATTGGGGGGATTCATAATGCCTTTACAATCAGCCTGTTACACTGTCTGCTTTCCAAACATTTTGATGTATTCCTGTGCCATCTGCAATGACAGATTCAGCTTCTCCTGTAACCTTTTCAATATATCATTTTCAGATAGCCCAAAGTCAAATCCTGTCTCAACAATGCCTTTTACTTCATTTTCTTTTGCGATTTCATCAAACAAAGTACACATATCAAAGTCTCCTTTCTCAGATAATGCATTGTAATCAATCTTACAGTTTGTTGCTCCTGCCACTGTCATAATCACAGATTTATCTACCTTGTGTTCCTTTGCATAGTCTATGACTTTTTTCCTTGCTTCATCCCTTGACAGACTTTTATCAAGAATCACTTTCATCAGATTGAAAAAAGCTACATTCTTCATATTACGGAGTGTCAGGCTGTTCTCCCGCGCCTCCACAAGCAGAATCTTATAATCATTCACAAATGCTTTCATCTCTTCGGGAATATTTAACATCCCATGGAGCGATACTGCCCCATCCCATGGCTTCTCACCATAGTACACATATATTGTCTCTGGATGCTCTGATGCTCTCCGCATAGTCTTTATGCTCCAATACAGAGGATTCCTCCGTATCCACATCCTCCAGCTCCTCTGGCCTGATGACTTGTTTCCCCTCAAACAGCACTGCATTGAAGAGATCGGCAAACTGCTCATTACCGCTCCAGTAATTCTTTAGCACTGTATCTGGTTTTAAGTCCTGTGTTTTCTTTGCCACCCTTACGGCTCCTTCCCTCTGCTTCTCTCAGTATACTATCAAACTCCATTGATTTCAAGTTGTGACAGAGGATATTAAAGAACTCCGGCCCGAAAGCCAGAGTCCTCTTTATCCCATTTCCTTTAAAACAGCTTCTGCCTACCGTTCCCTGAACCATTCAGGGGCACAGATCGTTTTGGTGCTGCCCCAAATTGTTCTCACAAGCTATCCGGATGTGTCTCAGGACAGCGGTACCGGATCATATACCGGGAAATCCAGAATCACCTTGAATAAATCCCCATCGGTCACAATATCCATTCTGCCGTTTTGCAGCTCCACCAGGCTCTTGGCAATGGACAGCCCCAGCCCGTTTCCTTCCATGTGACGTGATTTATCTCCCCGCACAAACCGCTCCTCCAGCTCGTCCGCGGAAATGTCCAGCGGAAACTTGGACATATTGCGGAAGATCACCAGCACTCTCTCCCCTGCGGTCTCCACACTCAGATAAACCCTGGATTTTTCCTGGGCGTATTTACAGATATTGTTCAGCAGATTATCAAATATCCTCCACAGCCGTCTGCCGTCTGCCATGATTTTTACTTCTTCCTCCGACGTGCGGACAATCAGATTCAGTCCCTTCTCCTCCATTCTCTGCTGGTATTCCCCTACCGCCTGGGACAAGAGTACTCCTACCTGACACGGCTCCAGCGTCACCTCCAGGTTCCCTGTGGTGGCCTTGGATGCTTCCAGCAAATCTTCCAGCAGTTTTTTCAGCCGCCCTGACTGGCGCAGCAGCACCTGCGCATACTCCCTGATTTTTACCTGATCCACTTTTACGCCTCCCTGCTCTTCCTGCAAATTCCCCGCGGACTTGGTCTCTTCATAGATCAGATCCGCGTAATTGATAATGGAAGTCAGCGGCGTTTTGAGATCATGGGAAACATTTGAGATCAGTTCCGTCTTCAGCCGCTCACTTTTCAGCCGCTCTGCCACTGCCCTGGAGATCCCCTGACCCAGGCTGTTCAGATTTTCCCCATGTTCCTTAAACTCCCCCGGCATCCCCGCAGTATCCACCACATAATTTTCCCTGCCCTGGGCCAGTGCCCTGCTGGCATTCAGAAGTTTCCTGCAGACCATAACGATATACATCAGAAATGCCAGCAGAACCACCTTCTCAAAGACCCAGAAATAAAATACTTCCTCTGTCCACACATACACCAATACCATGAATTCCAGAATACACAGACCCAGATACCCAGTCAGGGTTACCGGCATCAGGGGAACCGCCCTGGCGGCAGATATCAGCCCCCGGCCCAGAAAACAGACCATCTTCCATATTTTCTTCAGCCCAATGTAACAGAGGCTGTATTTCCAGCATTTCCCAAGCTTCACCCGCAATGCAAATTCCATGCAGTACATGGTGATCCAGACCGCCAGAAATGTTCCTCCCACTACCAGCCCGGCCATAAGGCTCAGCTCATCCGAAAAGGAACGCGGATTTAACAGTATGTTCCCTGTCACGGCAACCATGGCTCCGAACAGAAATGTCAGCACATCCAGATGAATTTCTGTCAGGGGGCCCGGCACTATGCCCTTCTGTCCGTTCTTGTGCCCTGCACTGCACATCAGGAAAATAAACAAAACAAAGCTCATGAGCAGGCTGCCGGCCGCCAGGGCAATCATTCCAAACTTTGCCTCATATAAATGCACTGTAAACATCGCTGCCCTGCGTAAATTGTCTTCTTCCGGAAAATCCGGTTTGAAATAAGCCCTGAACAAATATTCTTCTGTGTTTTGCAGCTTATGTCCGTTCAGTATGACCGTTTCTTTCCTGGCATCCAGCTTCATCCGGATTTCCATGATAAATTCCGTCTCATAACCATCCCAGGTTCCCCAGAGAATGCTCTCCCCGCCCGTCTTATCCTCCCGGATCATTTCCACGTCCATATTTGTATTTTCACAGACCGCCTGGGCCTCTTCGATATTCCCCCGGGCCAGATAGTGTGACACATCAAATATTTTGCCCACACCCAGCTCTTTCAGCCCACGCAGCTGCACCTGTTCCAGACTGTTTGCATAGAAACCCCGCTGCCCCATATAAATACATAATACTGCTGCGGTCAGTCCCACGAAACTGAATCCTGCCAGAAGGAAAAAGGAAACTATTTTTGCAGCCAGGGATCCCGTCAGCCTGTATTTCTTTCCCTTTTGGGGGTTTTCCATGCTCCCCTCTGTCCCTTCTGCCGCTCCTCCCTCATTTTCTCCGGGTTCGTATTTTTCATCTCTTTCTGCATTTTCTGTAATTTCGTATGAATTTGTTTCTTTTACCGTTTTCTTTGACATGACAATCTCCTCCGTCCCCTTCCCTGGAGTATGTTTTCTCCGCTTCTTTTCCCTTCTGGCGTTTTCCACAGTCTCTTTTCCCGGACAAGGAACTTTTCTTGTTCTGAGCTGCCGCAGGCCGGTTTGTTTTCATCTCTTACCGCTTTCCCCTGCCGGGCCTTCACCCTTCACATTTATACCCCTGCCCCCACACCACTTTCACATATCTTGGTTCTGCCGGATTGATCTCCACCTTCTCCCTGATATGCCTGATGTGCACCGCCACTGTATTTTCACTTCCATAAGGCACGTCGTTCCAGATTTTTCCATAAATTTCCCTGGGAGAAAACACACGTCCCTGATTCCCCATCAGAAGTTTCAGAATTTCATATTCCGTGGGCGTCAGGGAGATTTCTTCCCCGTCCAGGGACACTTTTTTCTGCACATCATCCAGTTCGATTCCGCCGCATCTGAGCACATCCGGTTTCACATTCCCTGATCCCAGCTGCATATATCTGCGCAGCTGGGACTTCACCCTGGCCGACACCTCCACCGGGTGAAAGGGTTTTGTAATGTAGTCGTCCGCTCCTACCGTGAGACCCAGAACCTTGTCCGAGTCCTCCGATTTGGCTGTCAGCAGAATCACGGGCACATTGCTTTTCTCCCGGATTTTCACCATGGCTTCTATTCCGTCCATCTCCGGCATCATAATATCCATCAGCACCAAGTGAATATCCTGCTCCTCCACAACCCGTATGGCTTCTTTTCCGTCAAAAGCCTCATGTAATACATAATTGGAATCTGTGAGATAAATCTTCAGGGCATTTACAATGTCCCTCTCGTCATCGCATATCAAAATATGATACATTTTATCGTCCTTTCCGGTACGCAAACCTTCTGCAGGGATGGCCATTCGGCCTCTTCCTGCCATGATCATGGACTTATTTACCATAATTTCGTGCGCGTCAGCGCACATGGAATCAGAAGTCGAAACTACGCCTTTCTGTTTCGACATTTTACCATAATTTCGTGCACGTCAGTGCACATGGAATCAGAAGCCGAAACAGCACACATGGAATCAATAGTTGACACAGTGTCCTTCTGTGTCAACATTATACTATAATTCTGTGTGCGCCAGCTCACATGGCATCAGAAGCCGAAACAGCACACATGAAATCAATAGTTGACACAATGTCCTTCTGTGTCAACATTATACTATAAATCTGTGTGCACCAGTGCACATGAAATCAGAAGCCGAAACAGCACACATGGAATCAGAAGTTGACACAGTGTCCTTCTGTGTCAACATTATAGCATGAACCTTTTTTAATATAAAATGGGGGATTTCTTTAAGATTTGTTTAAAATGAAAGATGATCCTGTGATTCCTGCCGTTACAGGATTCCGCACAGAAAAAAATGCCCCGCACAGTTTCCCGGGCAGCGCATTTTCCGATATTTTCCATAATGTCTTTTGTTTCTGAGATAAGCCCCGTTCTTATAAGGATACATTTAAAGATACATTTTCCGGATTACCGTTTCCCCTGCTTGTCCCTTTTCCTGTTTTTTTCTTTTCCCCGTTCCTTGTCTTTCTTTTTATGGCCGCTCTGGGCCTTCAGCTCATTCAGGAATTCCTGATAGCGCCTGGAAGTCATCCCCGGATTGGAGCGGATCATATCCTTCTGAAAAAAGTCTTTCAGTTTTCCCAGACGTTTACTGTCCGCCTCATTGACACGGTACTTCATCACCAGTTCCAGCACTTCTTCCCGGACACTTTCCAGATAGGCCGTGGGTTTTGTCCGCGCCGCGCTCTTAAGCAGTTCCACTTTGCTCTCAATCCCTGACTTCAGGTCCTCCATGCGGACTGCCATCCCCTCCCCAAATCCTTTGGCAGCACTGACGCTCTCCGAAAAAGCCGTCTTGTAATTCTCCATCCCCTGGCTGGCCCTGGAAACAATCGCCCCCAGACGTCCGTGAATGTGCATCATTTCTTCCTTGATCTGTTCCATTTTCACCAGTACATCCCGCAGGTCAATGGCAGCCTTGAAAGAAAGTGCAAAATCCGCAAAAATACCCGCCGTGAGAATATAAGCCGCCACTGCCAGTATTTTGGGCGGCATGGACAGCACCAGCCGCTCCACCGGCACATGGACAATTTCCGTCATCAAAATTGTCAGAAACCCCCAGGACAATGTACTGCCCAGACAGATATGCCCCTGAAAGTTAAGAGGTTTGTCGGAATAATCCCAGTACCGCATTTTAAACAGAAGCTCCATGGTGACGCCCGTGACATATTCCAGCACAGTGGCGCCTATACAGCCCGCCACATAGGTCATCACGATATTATCCTGAAACGGCATGGATACCACCAGCATCATAATGGCGCCGCTTCCGTAAATGGGCAGAAACGGCCCTCTCATAAATCCTCTGTTTGTCAGTTTTCTCGTCCGAATGGATACATATGCAGATTCAATACACCAGCCCGCAAAACAGTAGAGGTAAAAGAAAAACAGCCATTGAACCATTGAATATGAATACATACTACTTCCTCACAGTTATTGATAGACAGCCGCTTCCACAGCCAGTTTTCCTTTTCTGGTCAGGGAGGGTTCTCCCGTCAGCCGGAATTTGCCAAATCCCCTGGCATTGACCGTATCCCCTTCCTTCAGCAGCAGGGAATTGTTACCGCACAGACGTCCGTTTACATAAACCTTTCCCGCACGGAACAAGTCCAGGCTTTTTTCCCGGGACAGATTATAAACCTTTGCCACGCAGGAATCCGCCCGAAGCGACTGTACCTGTATCTTCATCACGGCAGGCGTCTCCCTGGGAATGCTCTCCAGCACCTCTGTCACGGCACACTTCACATGGGTGTGTTTCACCTGCTCCAGGTTTTCACAGATAAACGCCGCAATGGAATCCAGGCAGAACACAAAAGCCTGGCTCTCCTTTATCTTAATATCTCCCAGGGTACTCCTGTCAATTCCCAGATTCATCAGTGCGCCCAGAAAATCCCTGTGGGAAAGCGCATCCGCAAATCTGGGTCCCAGGGGCCGGACGTTGACGCACACAATGGGAAATTCCGCCTCGTATCCCGTCTCCTCCGGATTTCCGAAACGTATTACCACCCTGTCAGCATCCTCCCAGCCGCCATTCAGCTGAAATCCCGCATACTGCAGTTTTGCCTGCTCCTGCCAGAAAATATCCTGCTCGGCCAGTCCCAGAAACCCGGTGAATGTAAAAATCCCCTGCCGGAACGCTTTGTCAGCCAGATCATGAAACCGGTTTTTCAGCTGGTGAATCTCTTTTTCATTGGAATTCATATTTCCTCCCGGACATCCGTGGCCCGCCCTTTATGAAAAGCTGATAATTTCCTCTTTGGGAGCCCTGGTTTTTTCCACGCTGACCGCATGGAGCACCGGCCCCTCTCCCTGGTAATCCTTCCAGTACTCCACGGCCATTGTGGCGGTGACCTTCACCCATTCCTTCTGTTTCAGTTCCTCCGCGCCCTGCCAGGCGCAGGCATAGCCCAGAAATGCCATATCGTCCGCACAGCAGGTCATGGCCATGCGCCCGGGCACAAAATATCCTTTTGGACAGTTCTCCGGCTTCAGTACCATGGCCACAAACTGCAGCTTTTTACCCACATAACGGTCCGGATGATCCATGGAATCCAGATACCAGATGCCATATCCCTCATTGTCCAGGACAATTGTCTCCCTGTTCAGGTCGTAGGGCAGATCTTCCTCCAGAATCTCGTCAATTTCACCTTTTGCACCCTCAAATACCACATCTGCGGAGGGATTTACCGCCTTGATATTTCGTTTGTAAGAATTCAGCTGGTCACGCACCGTATCACAGCGGTTGAAAATCACCATCTCCGATTTCCGTATCATCTCCGCCAGCAGGGACCGCATATTGGTGTAATACATGGGAAAAGTGGAGCCATCTATGGTGGTGATCTGCTGCTCTATCTTCCAGTACCAGGGAAGCTTGACATTTTTGTAATTCCACATACCATTAAACTCAATAATGATACGTTCCGGCTTATGGCGTTTTTCCAGATTCGTCAGATTCACCGGATTAAAATCTTCTTCGTTTTCAATCAGTTCGATCTCCGTACGGCTGTGGGCAAGAAGTTCGGGATCATACTCCCTTTCCCCTTCCTCACAGAGAATCAAAAGTGTTTTCCCCTTGACCTGAAAATAATTTTGTGCCAGTGTAAAACTGATAAATTCCGTTTTTCCGCTTTCCAGAAATCCATTGATCACATATACCGGCTTCATTTATACACCTACCGCCTTTCGATTCAGCCAAACAGCTCTTCCAGCTTATCTTCTTTCAGTTCCGCGCCGATCACACAGAATTTTCCGGTGACCTCCGGTCTGCCGTTCCTGATGTCATGCTCCTGGGGAACATAGTCAAAATAAATCCACATGCCATCCTCTCCGGGAACCATGCCCTTCGCCCGCAGAATCGCTCCGTATTCCCCACTGTCCAGACGGGTCAATATGCTTTCAACCCCGTCTGCCGTATATTTTGCGAATGTCTCCCTGCCCCAGCTGGTAAACACTTCATCCGCGTGGTGGTGTCCATGGTGGTCATGATGATCATGTCCGCAGCTGCAGTGCCCATCATGATGATGCCCATGCTCACCTTCTTCATGATGATGGCAGCATTCCTCTCCGTGGTCATGCCCATGCCCTCCTTCATGATGATGGCAGCACTCCTCTCCATGGTCATGCCCATGCTCACCTTCTTCATGATGATGGCAGCACTCCTCTCCGTGGTCATGCCCATGTCCTTCTTCATGATGATGGCAGCACTCCTCTCCATGGTCATGCCCATGTCCTTCTTCATGATGATGGCAGCACTCCTCTCCATGGTCATGCCCATGCCCTCCTTCATGATGATGGCAGCACTCTTCTCCGCGGTCATGCCCATGCTCACCTTCTCCATGGTGATGGCAGCATTCCTCTCCGTGATGATGGTGTTCCTGCTCCTCGTGGGCATGTTCCAGCATTGTCTTCATCATCTCTTCCAGGGTATCCGCGCCCTCAATGGTTTCCAGCACCGCCTTCCCATCCAGCTGTGCCAGGGGCGTGGTAATGATCGTCGCCTTCCCGTTATGCTGCCGGATCAGTTCCACGCATTCTTTCAGTCTTTCCCCGCTGACCTTGTCTGTCCTGCTCAGCAGAATCGTCCCCGCGTATTCAATCTGGTTGATAAAAAATTCGCCGAAATTCTTGATATACATTTTCGCCTTGGCAGCATCCACCACAGCCACGGCGCTGTTCACCTGTACATCCAGGTCTGCCGCCACATTCTCCACGGCCTTCAGCACATCCGATAATTTCCCCACGCCGGAGGGTTCGATCAGAATCCGTTCAGGCGCGTAAGTTTCAATAACTTCCTTCAGGGAAGCTCCGAAATCTCCCACCAGGGAACAGCAGATACAGCCGGAATTCATTTCCTTGATTTCAATTCCTGCTTCTTTCAGAAATCCGCCGTCAATGCCGATCTCACCGAATTCATTCTCGATCAGTACTGTTTTGCTGCCATCCAGCGCTTCCTTTAAAAGTTTCTTTATCAAAGTCGTTTTGCCTGCTCCCAAAAAACCGGAAAACACGTCAATCTTTGTCATCGTTTTCTTCCTCTCTTTCCCCGGGTTTTCCGCCCTCTGTTCCGAAATTCTCCCGAAACCAGTCTTTTTTCACAAAAATATTACCTGTCTGCCTTCTGCCGCAATGGCAGTCATTCTTATTTCCGTACTGTTTCCAGCGCGGACGCAATATCTTCCCTCATATCCACAACCGCGGCCCTGGCGGCATCCGCATAGCCAGCCTCCCCGAACCGGGCATATTTTTCCTGCTGGTAAGCCGCGATAATTCCCCTGGAGGAATTGATGATGGCTCCCAGTCCGTCTTCGTTAAAGAAGTGCACCAGATCCGCGCCTTTTCCTCCCTGGGCGCCATAGCCCGGCACCAGAATAAAGGTTCGGGGCATCATCTTCCGCAGGATTCTTCCCTGCTCCGGATAGGTTGCCCCTACCACGGCTCCCACATAGCTGTAATCTCCCTCCTCCGGCATGCACTCCGCGCCCCATTCTGCCACATACCTGCCCACGGTCTCATAGATGGTTTCCTGCCTTTCCCCAGCGCTCACCGCCAGGTCCTGCAGTTCCCCGCTGCTGGGATTGGATGTCTTCACAAGAAGGAAAATACCCTTTTTCTCTTCCCTGCACACCTTCAGAAAAGGCTTCACCCCATCGGAGCCCAGGTAGGGATTCACCGTGGCAAAATCCTCGTCAAAAGCATAGTGAAATTTGCTTCCCACCTGCACTTTTCCCAGATGTGCCACCGCATAGGCCTCGGAAGTGGAGCCGATATCCCCCCTTTTCACATCGCCTATGACCACCAGGTCTTTTTCCCTGCAATAATTCACTGTTTTCCGGAATGCCTCCAGTCCCGGAAGCCCGAATTGCTCATACATGGCAATCTGGGGCTTTACCGCGGGCACCAGGTCATATATGGCATCCACAATTCCCTTGTTATACTGCCATATGGCTTCAGCCGCCCCCTCCAGGGTCTCGCCGTATTCTCCGAAGGCAGCCTTTGTAATATGCCCCGGCACATATTTCATCATGGGATCCAGCCCCACCACAATGGGTGCATTGGTTTTCCGTATTTTAGATATCAGTTTATTGATCATATTTTCACTCCTAACCTGATTTTCTTTTCAGCGCCGTACCAGATCAGCCAGTTGGACGCTCCACAGAACATCTTATCATTCCGGGTGAAGAAAGTCAATCTTTCCCCGGCCCCGTCCCCCAAATCAGCATGACAGTACAGACAGGCCACCGAACTGCTGCAACTGCCATGATTCCGTTTGATCATTGGCTTCCCGGGCAGAAGGGGCTTGTCAGGCCTTCTCCATATTATAGAAATTCAGCATGGCAATCACCATGAAAATCAGGGTAAACAGGGCCAGGAATACGTCCATAATCACATATGCCAGCATAACGCCCCCCATCACCATGCCCAAAAGACCTCCCACCACCGCCGCAAAAATAGCCATGCCCTGAATCAGCATCTGGAGCAGCTGCCTGCCCGTGGCACCCAGGATATTCCCCACTGCCGCCTCTGCTACCGCCAGTGCATACAGCTTGTTGGCCGCCAGAAGCATGTAAAAAAGAATGCACAAAGCGGTAACCGGCAGCGACATATGCATCACAATGGCTCCCGGTATGGTGATAATGCAGCCATTGACGAAATTCTGTACATGCTCCATGGCCGTTGCGTTGACCAGTTTACGGAATACCGTGTCCGGAATCATATACGTATAAGGAGATGCCAGTTCTTTGGCCCACTTCCCGTTCAGCGCCGTAAACACAAAAATAAGGTAAGATGCCACTGCCGGTATCACAAACGGCCCAAACTTGTCCAGGGAGCCAAAACCGCCCTCCCGTGTGTACACAAACACAATGCCTGCCCCTCCCGCAAGCGCCGCCACTGTGCTCATGTCAAAAATAAAAAACTTTCTCTTTTTATATTCCAGGAGCTGTCTGTAAAACAGGGCCCTGGCCCCATGCCCTTTCCAGGTCACATGTGCCGACTTGTATTTCTGTTTTTTGCCCAGACGTTTCTCGTTGTTTCCCATTTTGTGGTTTTTCAGCACTTCTTCGTAGTCTTCGGCAAATTTCACCGCATCCTCATAAAATCCACCCTCGCATTTCATGCCCCGGGCCGCCACAAACAGCAGGACAGCGGCAAGCAGATAGCAGATGCTCACAGCCACATTCAGCGTTGTGGGTCCCAGAAACAGAAGATGAATCAGTCCCACATACCAGCCCAGCAGCGGCACCAGCTGAATCATATCGCTGTGCAGGAAACGGCTCACCGTTTCCATGCTTATCCCCTCCTGCAGATAGGTATAGATTCCCATGACCACCAGAATACCCACCAGGGCATATGCCCCCCGGACCACCAGGGCGCGCTGTCTCTCTCCCAGCCGTTCCGAGCCGTAAAGAATCGTCATGATACTCCCTTCCAGCAGATTTTCCACAATCATGGAAAAAAAGAAATAGAGGGCCAGTCTCCACAATTCCACATGGAACATCACGCCCCCGCAGACCACGGCAAACAGTCCCACAGCTGTCTGGGGCACCAGAGTCCTGAAATGTGCATACAGCAAAACCTTCTTGGGGCTGACCGGGGACGGAAACAGGAAATGAACGTCACAGTTTTTGTAGACCAGTCCTTTGCGCTTCGCATAGGCGATCATATTGGCGGGAATCACCCAGAAAGCCAGCACTGTCAGCACCGTGGCCATTCCCTCCGGATTGCCTGCCCCCATATCATCCACCAAAACCTTCAGCGACATGGGCACAGCCGTAAAGTAAAATACAACGATCACCAGATAGATGTATGTGACCGGCTTGCGCAGGGCCATTTTGATCCGGTTCATCAATGTTTTCCGGTACAGATATCCTATCGCTCCCATGGATCATCTTCCCTCCTGCCCATTGTTTTCCCCGGCCGAATCCTGCTTTGTCTGTCCTGTGACAGTAAAATACAGCTCTTCCAGGTCTTCATTTGCCAGCGCTTCTTTTGCATAAGTGCCCAGAATATGTCCCTTGTCCATCACAAAGGTCACATCCCACAGCTCCTTTACCATCTCCAGCATATGGGTGCTGATCAGTATGGTACAGCCCTTCCTTCGCAAATCCACAAGCACCGTCTTCAATTCCTTGATGGCCGCGGGGTCCAGTCCTACCATGGGTTCATCCAGCAGAATCACTTTGGGCCTGATCACCAGGGCGCAGCAGATGCTTACCTTCTGCATCATCCCCTTGGACAATTCATTTCCCAGCTTGTCCTGCTTGTCTCCCAGTTCAAACCGCTCCAGCAGCTCCCTCACTTCTGCTTCCGTAACTTCCGCCCCGTAAGCCCTGGTGATGAATTCAATGTGTTCCCGGACCGTCAGCGCCTCATACATATAAGGCAGTTCCGGCACATAGGCAAAGCAGCGCTTGGCCTCCAGTGTCCTGGAATTGCGGCCCTGAATCCGGATGGTTCCCTTATACCGGAGCAGCCCTGCAATGCTCTTGATCACAGTGGATTTTCCCGCTCCGTTGGGTCCCAGTAAAATTCCGATCTTCCCTTCCGGCACCGTAAAACCGATATTGTCTACTGCCAGTGTCTTACCGTACTTTTTTGTCAAATTCAAAATCTCCAGCATTTTCTTCTCCTGTTCCCGTCATGTGCCTGTCATGCACATTGTTTTTACTATGAAACAGAATCTTGCGGGGGATAAAAAAGCGCAGACTGTCCCTAT
>CAJTLR010000087.1 GCA_910577185.1 uncultured Acetatifactor sp. | reverse complement strand
AATAGGTTCTGAAAGCCCCATGAAATAAGGGCTGAAGATTCCGAGAAGTTATGAAGCAGAAAAGGAGGAACGGATATGGATACAGACACAGATAAAAAACCATTTTCATCCATGGGGCGTACCATTCTGGCATTTGGCTGCGCAGTGCTGATTCTGGCAGTGGCGGGGGCTGGTATTGCTTTGGCGGTGGGCGGCGGGAAGAACCGGCTGATTGACCGGAACGAGGCGATGGAGTATGCCCTGGCAGATGCCGGGCTGGAGTTTTCCGATGTAGTTCTGGTGAGACAGAATCTGGTAAAAGAAGAGAATCATTATGAAATTTCGTTTTCCGACGATTCCCATAAATATGATTACGAGATTGATGCATTTACGGGGAAAGTAACCGGTGTTTCCATTGAAGCCCTCCTGGGGCAGGCGGCAGAAAGCGGGGAAAACAGTGGAACGGCAGGAGGACGGCAGGGAGACGGCGCCGGGAACGGAGAAGCGGGAAACCGGGAACCGTCGGGAGACAGCTCCGGGAACGGAGAAGCGGGAAACCGGGAACCGTCGGGAGACGGCACCGGGAACGGAGAAGCGGGAAGCCAGGAACCGTCGGGAGACGACGCCGGGAACGGAGAAGCAGGAAGCCGGGAACCGTCGGGCGCCGGCCAAGGGGGAGACCGGAATCAGGCAGCAAACCGTGAAGGCGCAGGAGGAGAAACACCTCAAGGCGCATCCGGAGAAGAGGCAAATGGCGGACAGATGGATCTGGAATCGGCCCGGAAGGCAGCCCTGGAAGATGCGGGAGTGGATGAAACAGCTGTTACATTCAAAAAGGCGGAACTGGACTGGGATGGAGGCATACAAGTATATGATATAGAATTCTACACAGACGCTGCGGAATATGACTATAAAATTGACTGTGCTTCGGGAATGGTTCTGGACAGAAAAGTGGAATGGTTCCCCGGACAGACGCAGGAGGGCAGCGGTGGGAATATGGATTCCTACATCAGTCTGGACGAGGCCAGGCGCATCGCGGCCGAGCATGCGGGATATTCGGTGGACGAGGTAGTGTTCACTGAGTCGGAAATGGAAACCGAGCATGGACGCACCGAGTATGAAATTGACTTCTTCCATGGCCGTATGGAATATGAGTATACCATAGACGCCGTCACGGGAAAGATTCTGGAATTTGACAGTGAATATGAAGATTAAAAATAATGGAAAGAAAAGCGGACAGCTGCTGGTTCAGCACTGTCCGCTTTTTTCTTTCAGATGCCGTACGATGGTATTCCGGCTGGCGGAGCGCAGGCCTTCCGCCGTGCGGATCAGGCGTTCCACCTGGCCTGGCTCTCCGCGGGATATCCAGTAATCCGCCAAATGGTAGTAAGTCTGGCTCACATCAGTGCTGGTGCTTACGGCAAATTCCATGAGAACGGAAGCTTCCTTGTGATAATTTGCGGCAATCAGTTCGTCTGCCCACTTCTGCAGTGTGCGGACCAGCAGAGTGTAGTTCTGGTCGTATTCGGTCAGTGCGGTGATATTGGCGGTGCCGTATTCCAGTTTCAGGTCAGTGTTGGTCCAGCCGGTGAGATTTACAATTTTCTGGTCGGTGAGGGTTTCCAGTGTGTCGATACATTCCATTACCGTGCTGTTTTCGTTCAGTATATGGGTGGGAAAACTTTCCAGGGGGATACGGATATAGTTTAAACCATCCAAAGATTTGCGCCGGACGGAGTTGGATTTTAACTCCCGTGCCCAGAAATCTTTTTCATTGTTACGGCTGGCTCTTGACTGTCTTCTTATGTTGTAAGAAATAAGCAGTGCGAACATAATAAAAGCGCCCAGAAATCCAAAATTCATAATGTTTCCTTTCACAGCTGTTTATTGTAGGATGCCGGTAAAGCCGCCTGCGCCCCGGGAACTGCCATACGCAGATGCGGAAGGGGGAGGGACTTACGGATGTTACGGTATAGTATAGCAAAGGAAATGCGATATGGGAAGAGGAAAAAGGAATAAAGCTTGCCAAAACCGCTAAATTCATATATAATTTTCATGAATAAAAGTATGGAGAGAGGAGTCTGCCATGTTTCATATGAATAATAAAAAGACGAGACAAAGGATATCAGCAGTGATTGTGATTCTTCTGGTGCTGGCGATGCTGATTTCCACAGTGACTGCCCTGCTCTATTAAAGCACGGCAGAGGTATGTTGACCGGGGAGGAAAGCCGGAAGGGAGTGTTGAGAATGAAGAGAACAAGGGTAAGATGGGGATATATGCCGGTTCTGCTGACCGTGCTGGTGATGCTGTGCGGTATGACGGTCTGTGCCAGGGAGAATGATACCATTAAAAAAGGTATTTTTGCAGGTGACATAGATTTGTCCGGCATGAGCGGAGACGAGGCGAAACAGGCAGTGGAATCCTATGTGGAAGAACTGCGGAAGACGGAGATCACGCTGCTTGCCGCCGCGGAAACGGAGGTGGTGGTAACTGCCGGGGAACTGGGGATCGCATGGGCGAACCCGGAACTGGTGTCGGAAGCCCTGGGAGTGGGTGTCCAGGGCAATGTGATAGAGAGATATAAGCTGTTAAAGGATCTGGAGAGGGAAAACCTGGTGCTTCCCATTGCATATTCCTTTGACTTGCAGGCTATCAGTGACGTCCTGGTGGAAAAATGTGTACAATATGACGTGAAGGCGGAAGATGCCACGCTGGTCCGTGAAAACGGGGAGTTCCGGGTGGTGGGAGGACAGACCGGCTATGTTCTGGATGTGGAGACATCCGTGGACAAGGTCAGCGCTTACCTGAATCATGAATGGGACGGCATGGCTGCCACCATACCGCTGGATGTGGAGGTGGAGGAACCCAGGGGAAGCGCGGAGGAACTGGCCCAGGTGAAGGATGTGCTGGGGACATTTACCACTTCCTACAGCAGTTCCGGATCCAACAGAAGCGCCAATGTAAAAAACGGTGCGGATCTGATCAACGGTACATTGTTATATCCGGGAGAAGAATTTTCCACCTATGAGGCTGTGGCGCCCTTTTCCCAGGCAAACGGGTATTATATGGCAGGTTCCTATATGAACGGTAAGGTAGTGGACAGCCTGGGCGGCGGAATCTGCCAGGTTTCCACCACACTGTACAATGCCGTATTGCTGTCGGAACTGGATGTGACGGAGCGCAATAACCATTCCATGATCGTGACCTATGTGGATCCTTCGGCAGATGCGGCCATTGCGGAGAGTTCCGGAAAGGATTTCAAGTTTGTCAACAATCTGGAATATCCGGTTTATATTGAAGGGTATACGGAAAATAAACGTATTACTTTTACCATTTACGGCAAGGAGACACGCCCTGCCAACAGGGAAGTCAAATACGAGAGCAAAGTGCTGGAGGTCAACAATCCTCCTGCGGACAATATTTACGCGGACGCTTCGCAGCCCATAGGATATGTGGTTTCCGACAGCGCCCACATAGGGTACAAGGCACAGCTTTGGAAAGTGGTGCTGGAGGATGGCAGGGAAGTGAGCCGTACCCAGGTGAACAGCAGCAGTTATAAGATGGTACCCAGGAGCGCTACCGTGGGTGTGGCCACGGAAGACCCATATGCATATGAGGAAATTATGGCCGCCATCGGCACCGGCAGTGTGGATCATGTGAGAAATGTAATTGCCATGCTGACTTCCCAGGGAGCGGAAGAAAACAGCGAGGAGATAGGGGAAGAGTAACCCCCGGAAGAACCCGGATCACAGATGGGCAGACCTTTCCGGACTGTCATGATTCCGGTATGGAGGGATGCATGAAGATCGGAAAAGTGCCGGAAAATGTCCTCAAACGGTCTGTTTTCAGGCAGATCAGGAACAGATGCGAAGGCGTGGACAGCGGTGCGGGAGCAGGGCGGGATTTCTGCGGATTCTCACTGGCAGAGAAGGAAAGAATGGTCAGCTGTGTACAGGAGGCGCCGATTGCCATCGAAGAGGAGGAGTTCTGCTGTCAGGACCGTACAGAAGTTTTTATGACCATAAGGGAGCTGATTCTGAAATGTGTCAATAATCTGGCGGCAGGCGGAGCAAAGCCAGTGGCGGTGCTGCTGGTGCTCATGCTGCCGGCCCACACGGAAGAGGCCCAAATACGCGCCATCATGGGAAAAGCAGAGGAGACCTGCCGGGAACTGTCCATGGAGATCGCAGGGGGACAGACCAGGATCACCGGCGCGGTAAACTGGCCGCTGGCAGTGGTCACCGGCTTCGCAAAGGCGCCGGAAACGGAATGCCATATCCGGAAAACCGCAGAGCCGGGACAGGATATCCTTCTCAGCAAATGGATCGGACTTCAGGGTACGGCAGTGACGGCAAAACGGAATCATCAAAAGCTGCTGGAAAGATATCCGTCTTACCTGGTGGAAGAGGCAGAGGGCTTTGGCAGGTATTTGTCCGTTCTGCCGGAGGCAGAAGCCGCGGTGCGGGCCGGCGTCTCTGCCATGCATGATGCCTCAGAGGGCGGGATCCTGGGGGCGCTCTGGGAACTGGCAGAGGCTGCGGGCTGCGGGCTGGAAGTGGATATGAGAAAGCTGCCTTTGCGCCAGGAGACAGTGGAGGTATGTGAGTGCTGCAATGTGAACCCGTATGAACTGTTGTCCGGCGGCTGTCTTGTCATGACTGCATGGGACGGAAACAGACTGGCGGCGGCGCTTGCCGCGGAAGGAATTCCGGCGGCGGTGGTAGGAAAAGTCACGGAGGGGAATGAACGGATTCTGGTAAACAGGGATGAAATCCGGTATTTGGACAGACCACAGAGGGATGAAATATATGCCCGGACTTAAACGGGATTTGTCCGGAAAAAAGACTTCGGCAGAAAGGAAACGAAAATGAGAGAAGAATTGTTGACAATCATCGAGAAGAACAGCAGGCTTGGCCTGAAGGAACTGGCAGTTCTCCTGGGCGTGGAGGAAGTGCAGGTGGCAAATGAGCTGGCAGATATGGAGGCGGCAGGAATTATCTGCGGCTATCACACGCTGATCGACTGGGAGAAAACCTCAAGGGATAAGGTGACGGCCCTGATTGAGGTGCGCGTGACGCCCCAGAGAGGACAGGGATTTGACAGTATCGCCGAGCGCATCTACCAGTATCCGGAAGTTCAGAGTGTGTATCTGATTTCCGGAAGCTACGACCTGATGGTTATCCTGGAGGGAAAGACGCTGCGGGAAGTGTCGGCTTTTGTGTCGGATAAGCTGTCCACACTGGATTCCGTGCTCAGCGCCGCCACGCATTTTATTCTGAAAAAGTATAAGGACCATGGCACGGTGCTTGCCAGGAAAAAAGAAGACGAAAGGGAGATGATTACCCCATGAGAAATCCGTTAGCAGAAAAGGTTGTGGACATCAAACCATCGGGCATCAGGAAGTTTTTTGACATTGCCAGCGAGATGAAGGATGCCATTTCCCTGGGGGTGGGAGAACCTGATTTTGACACTCCGTGGCATATACGGGATGAAGGCATATACTCCCTGGAAAAGGGGAAGACACACTATACTTCCAACGCAGGCCTGAAGGAACTGCGGGAGGAAATTGCCAATTACATATACAGAAAACAGGGAATTCGATACCAGGAGCCCATGAAGGAGATTGTGGTCACAGTGGGAGGATCTGAGGCCATTGACATCGGATTCCGGGCCATGGTTAATCCCGGTGACGAGGTACTGATTCCCCAGCCGAGTTTTGTATCCTATGAACCCTGCGCGGTGCTGGCGGGGGCGAAGCCGGTGATCATTGACTTAAAGGCTGAAAATGAATTCCGTCTCACGGCCCGGGAGCTGGAGGAGGCTATCACGGACAGGACGAAAATACTGGTGCTGCCTTTTCCCAATAATCCCACCGGTGCCATCATGGAGAGAGCGGATCTGGAAGCCATTGCAGAAGTCATCTTAAAACATGACATATATGTCATGTCCGATGAAATTTACAGCGAGATGTCTTACAAGGAAAAACATGTGTCCATAGCCCAGCTTCCGGGGATGAAGGAGCGGACTATACTGATCAACGGATTTTCCAAGGCTTATGCCATGACAGGGTGGCGCCTGGGATATGCCTGCGGCCCGGCCAATATCATTGAGCAGATGATCAAGATTCACCAGTTCGCCATTATGTGCGCGCCCACCACCAGCCAGTATGCGGCAGTGGAGGCGCTGAAAAACGGGGACGAGGATGTGGCGGAAATGTGTACGGCCTACAACCAGAGACGGCGGTATCTGATGCATGCGTTCCGGGAGATGGGGCTGGAGTGTTTCGAGCCATATGGGGCTTTTTACACTTTTCCCTGTATTAAGGAATTCGGCATGACCAGTGACGAGTTTGCCATGAAGTTCCTGGAGGAAGAGAAAGTGGCGGTGGTTCCGGGAACGGCTTTCGGAGACTGCGGGGAGGGCTATCTGCGTCTGTCCTATGCCACGTCCCTGGAAAATCTGAAGACGGCCATGAGCCGGCTGGAAAAATTTGTGAAAAAGCTCCGGCAGGAGCAGAAAAAATAGTGTACTGCCGCGGAAGCCGCGAATGAGGAATACAATGCATATCATATTACACCAACCGGAGATTCCGGGAAATACGGGAAACATTGGGCGTACCTGCGTAGCAACAGGCACGCCCCTGCATTTGATAGAACCATTGGGTTTCCGTCTGGATGAAAAATCCATCAGACGGGCAGGGATGGATTACTGGCATCAGCTGGAAGTATACCGGTATATAAATTTTGAGGAATTCAGGGAGAGGCATCCGAAGGCGAAAATCTGGATGGCCACCACCAAGGCAAAACATGTATATACGGAGGTGGAATACGGGGCCGGGGATTACATCATGTTTGGGAAAGAAAGCGCAGGGATTCCGGAGGAAATTCTGGCAGAACATGAAGCAGACTGTATCAGGATTCCCATGCTGCCGTCCATCCGCTCCCTGAACTTGTCCAATGCCGTGTCCATTGTGCTGTACGAGGCGCTGCGGCAGGGAGGATTTGGGGGAATGCAGCAGAAAGGGGAACTGCACACGATGGAGTGGAAGAGCTGACGGAACCTTTCCTGGTTCGGTCCGGGCATCAGGATCTAAATTTCATTCCCGGTAAAAGAAATTTTTGTTGCCGGGCTGAAAGGAGAATAAAAAAATCTTTGCAATCGAAGGACGAAAAGAATGAAAGGAACATCAAAATGATATTTGAAGAAAAAACAATCACCTTAAAAGATGGCAGGACAGCCAGCTTGAAAAGTCCGTGCGTTGAGGATGCGGAAAAGCTGCTGAACTTCATAAAGAAATCTTGTGGTGAAACGGATTTTCTCATACGTTACCCCGAGGAATGGACAATTACAGTGGAACAGGAGGAAGGGTGGGTAAACCGCGTGCGTTCCGCGCCCGACACTCTGGGAATCACTTGTTATGTTGATGGTGATGTTGCAGGCAACTGTGAGATCAGCTTTCGGGGCGGCATAAAAGCCTCTCATCGTGCAACCATTGCTGTCGCGATTCTCAAAGATTACTGGAATCTTGGGATCGGTTCTGCAATGTTTGAGGAGCTTGTTGCGGCAGCAGAAAATCGGGGAACAGAGATTATGGAGCTGGACTTCATAGAGGGTAATGACCGCGCAAGGCATTTGTACGAGAAATTCGGCTTCCGTGTCGTTTCTGAAAAGCCGAATATGTTTAAGCTCAAGGACGGCACTTATCGGAGTGAGTTCTATATGCAGAAGTATTTGCGAGAGATATAAGAGGACAAGGAGGGAAACATACTTACCGCTTATGGGTGTCGACATAGGTTGGGAGTGTCCGCGGGATGCATTGGTAAAGGCGCATGGAACAGTAAATTGTAAACCATGCGTCTTTTTTGCGCCTAAAAGGAGAAATCCGAGCGGCCCGGAGGGATGTTTCCTTTGTGGAAAGTGCCTTTCGGAAAGGTTCTTTTTTGGAAATTTTATCCGATATAATCAATAACTGATGTTTTTTGGCCGGCGCGTCTGCCGGGCAGGTTCCGCAGGGGCAGACAGGGCCGGAGCGGGAGAGGGTACCACAAGGATGTGGGAGGGAATTTCTATGGATAGAGTCAGTCATGTGCAGAATTCTTATGGGAATGGGAGCGGTTCTGCGGGTCAGCCGGCCCGCGGGCAGGAGAAAAAGGAAAAATGGATCAGGGCAGAAGGGGCGGCCCCGCCGCGGGAGACTGCCGGACAGTATTCTGATGGACAGAGGGCAGGACAATACGGACAGCGGCAGGATGATGCCCGGAAGAAGGATTATCAGGAGAGCGGCAACAGCATTATAGACCAGCTCAGGGCACAGGCGCAGTCTGTCAAGGATGCGTTTGACCCGAAAAAGAAGAAAAATCTTTATGATGCCACAATGGACCTGATGCTGGTGGCGCAGGCAGAAAAGCCGGCGGCGTTAAAGGCCATACAGACAAGGCTTCTGTTTAAAATCCGTTCTGTCAGGGCCAGCGGTGCCGAAGACGCGGAAATCCGGGCTGCGGTCAGTAAGCTGAAAAAGGTCATCGGCAAGGCGAAGGCCAAGGTTAAGAATCTGCAAAAGGAAGAACAGCTGGAGAAGAAGCGCAAAAAAGCCGAAGAAAATAAAAGGAAGGCCAGGGAAGAAGCCATCCGCAGGGAGCTGGAGCTGCGGAAGAAAATCCGCAAAGTGAAGGAGCGCGGCGACATAGAGGAGAGCAAAATGGGTCTGGGCGCCAATTATGGAGGTCCTGAGGGGAATCCGTATTCCAGCCCCACAGCGTCGGCTTACGGAAGTACGGGAACGGCAGCACCCGCCATAGAGTCCGGCGTGGTGATGGACATGGCTGTGGCAGATATGGGTACCGGGGCAGCGGACGCGGCGGCAGGCGCCGTGGATGTGAGCCTGTAAACAGCCGGGAAAATGGGAGATGTGTATGGGAAGGGCATTTATAGTAGGAAAGGCTGTGAAACCTGGGAATCACAGCCTTTTTATGCGCAGGGGCGCAATGAAAATTGTTGCTGACGTAACATGCGCCGCGCGGCGAGTGGTGGAGAAGAGCGTTCCCCTGCTCGATTATGTGGAAACTATAGATTTGCCCGGATTTTTCCTATCATCTCCTCATATTCCGCATCCGTGAGGTAAACCTTGTCCGGGTTCATCTGGAATGTACCGCCCCATTCGTCACCGCCATTGTATTTCGGGACCAGGTGCATGTGCAGATGGCAGCCGGTATCTCCATATGCCCCATAATTTACTTTGTCCGGATGGAAAGCCGCATGCAGGGCCCTGGCCGCCCGGGCCACATCAGCCATAAAAGCATTTCGTTCCTCATCACTGATGTCCACCAGCTCGCTGACATGATCCCTGTATGCCACAATACAGCGTCCGGGTTTGCTCTGTTCCCGGAACAAAATCAGACTGCTTACTGTCAGGTCGCAGATATAAATACCAAATTTGTCAAGTAATTCCCCTCTCATACAATAACCGCAGCCGGAATCTTTCATATATCCTCCTTCTGACGTGAAATCACGTCTTTTTTCTCTTATTTTCACATTTATTGTAAACTTATTTTCAGATTTTTGCAAGAATAATACTGTGTTTCGCTTACATTCCGGCCACTGTGAGCAGTATGGGAATGGTGAATACACAGAGGATGGTTGTGAGAATAATGGCGGCGCTGCAGGTAGTGCCGTCAATCCCCCGCTGGTTTCCCAGGATCAGCGGCATATTGCCGATGGGCATGCCAAACATCACCATGGATACGGAGACCAGGGCAGGATCGTCTGTGGCCAGCTTCAATAGGGGCAGCATGAGCAGCGGAAGCGCCAGAAGCTTGATGAACGAAAAAACATACAGCTTTGGCTGACAGAATATCTTTTTCAGGTCGGAGTGGGCCAGGGTGAAGCCTACCGCCACCAGGGCCATGGGGGAGGTTACATTTCCCAGATAGGTGATGGCCGTTTTCACGAAATCCGGGAGCTGCAGTTCCAGAATGATAATCAGCAGGGCGGCTACCCCGGAAAGGGTGCCCGGATTGACCATGGATTTCAGGGAAGAGACAGAAAATTTTCCATCCATTAACGCAATTCCGTAGGTATAAAATACAATGGTGTAAATCAGCAGAAATTCTGTCACATAGACCACATACCGGGCGCCCAGAATGCTGGAGACTACCGGGATGCCGATAAAACCCAGATTGGAAAACACAAACATCATCTGGAAAATTTTCCGCTGCTGCGGGGTTTTGTCAAAAAACGGGGAGAGAAGCATTCCCGCCGCTATAAAGAATGCGAACATGGCCAGCGCGATGAGCCCCACCCGGCCCATAATGCCGAGGGAAACCTGTCCCACGGATGAGGCGGCGCTGGAGATAATCAGCATGGGATTGAATACATTGACGATCATGGCAGAGACCTGGCTGTTGGTATGGGCGTCCATCATTCCCTTTTTTGCCACAAAGAATCCTGCGCCGATCATGATCAGCAGTGCCAGCATTTGAAAAAATACGGTAAAAATAGTCATGGGTTTTCTCCCTTATTTGTATTTGCGATACCTTACTATTGTAGCCAATTTTTCCAATACTTTCAATAGAAAAGCAATTTATTCAGGGAGCAGTGTGATACTGCGTCTTTTTTGAATATTTTTTCGGGCAGTGTGAAATGATAAACATGACTATGCGGATTTGGCAGATTTGTAATTATACTGGGGAGGTATTTATGTCTGAAATGACTGACGATAAAAAGAACCGGAAAACAGATTGCGGCAATGAGGTGAGGCCTTTTGGAATACGCGATAAAATCGGATATATGTTCGGGGATTTCGGAAATGACTTCAGCTTTATTTTTGCCAGCAATTATCTGATGGTGTTTTACACCAAGGTGCTGGGACTGAGCGGCTTTGTGGTGGGGCTTCTCTTTCTGGGGGCCCGGTTTGTGGACGCTTTTACGGATGTTACCATGGGGCGGATCGTGGACCACATGCAGCCGGCCCGGGACGGAAGATTCCGGGCCTGGATACGGAGAATGTGTATACCGGTGGCGGTTTCCAGCACGATAATGTACCTTTAT
This sequence comes from uncultured Acetatifactor sp., assembly GCA_910577185.1. Lineage (GTDB taxonomy): Bacteria > Bacillota > Clostridia > Lachnospirales > Lachnospiraceae > Acetatifactor. The sequence goes on along the minus strand of CAJTLR010000087.1, from coordinate 2,321 downwards.
TTTGTGCAGGACTGGGTTTACTGGGCAAAGCTGGTGTATGTGATCATCACCTATCTGCTGTGGAGCAGCTTTTGTTATACGGCCATCAACATACCATATGGCTCCATGGCCTCCGTGATCAGCTCCGATCTGAAAGACCGGGCATCCCTGTCCACCTTCAGAAGCATCGGCGCCAGTCTGGCGGGGCTTGTGATCGGCGTTCTGGTGCCGCTGATTGTGTATGAGACGGACGCCGCCGGGAATCAGGTGGTAAAGCCGGTACAGTTTACGCTGACGGCAGTGGTGTTCGGCATCCTGGCGGTTGGCTGTTATGTTCTCTGCTATATGTTCTGTCAGGAAAGGGTGGTTTTCCACAAGAAAAACGCCAAAAAGGAAAGTATCCGGGAGATGCTGAAGGGCCTGGGAAAAAACCGGCCGCTGCTGGCGCTGGTCTGCGCGGCCCTGGTGCTGCTTCTTGCCACGCTTATGGGACAGGCCATGAACAATTACCTGTTTCTGGATTACTTTAAGAATGCCAGGGCATTGTCCGTGGTAAATGTAGTGGGCATCGGCGGGACGCTTCTGCTGGCCCCTTTTATCTCCGGAATTGCCGCCCGCTTTGGCAAGAAAGAGGCAGGGGCAGTGGGAATGCTGGGGGCGGGGATCGTCTATCTGGTTTTGTTTTTTCTGCGTGTAAAAAGTATTCCGCTGTTTATGGCCCTGTTCTTTCTGGGAACCCTGGGGACGGGGCTGTTTAACATGATTATATGGGCATTTATCACGGATATCATTGACTATCAGGAGATAACCACCGGCAGAAGGGAGGACGGAACCGTGTACGCGGTTTACTCTTTTGCCAGAAAGGTTGGACAGGCCCTGGCGGGAGGTCTGGGCGGTTTTGTGCTGACTGCCATAGGCTATGTGTCGGAGGCGCCGTCCCAGACCCGGGAGGTTGCGGAGCGTGTCTATACCACGGCGACCCTGATTCCGGGAATCTGCTATCTTGTGGTGTTTCTGGTGATACAGTTTGCATATCCCCTGACACGGAGGGAAGTGGAGAAGAACACGAAGATTTTGCAGGAAAAGCGCGGCTCCTGACAGGCCTTATGGGGAAGGGGAGCGAAGAGGCAGCAAAACGGCAGACTTGTCCGGAAAAACAGGAAAGCAAAGAGGCAGCGAAACGGCAGGCTTGTCCGGAAAAATTTGGAAAGGGCTGGGACAAAAGGAGATATGGGGATAGTATTTGACAGAGAATCACCCGGCGGCGGAGTGGAGGCGGTCTGTACGCTGGAAAACGGCAAAGTTTTTCTGGAATGGCACTTCTGCTTCCGGGATTCGGAAAAAACGGAACGGAAAATCCGGACACCGCTGGAACCGGATGAGGATTTTACCGTGGAAAAAGGCATGTCCGTGAGACTGCTTCTCATGGACGCAGGAAAAGAGGTTGTGCTGGAATGTGAGGCGCCTGTGTGTGAGGAAGAACCGCTGCGGTCTGTGCTGCTGCAGCCAAGGCTCTGGAATGGCCTCCGGGATCCTTATCTGTACCGTGTGGAAGTGTTCCTGAGGGACGGGAGGGGACGGTGTCTGGACCGGGTCAGCACGCTGCTGCCCCTGCGCAGCCTGGAGGCTCAAAAGACCGGGGAAAAGGACGCGTTTTTGCTGAACGGGACGGTGGTTTGTCCCAGGATGGTGCGTTACAGGATTCCTTCTGCCGGAACAGGGGCGAACAGGCAGCGTATGATGCTGGAGGATCTGCGGCATCTCTGTGAACTGGGGGCCAACTGTATGGTTGTGGAAAGAAAAGAAGGGCCGGTAAGGCTCTTTTTACAATTATGTGACCGTATGGGAATTCTGGTATTTCTGAAAACAGAAGCAGGATTGCTGCGGATATATGGCCAGGAGAGGAAGTGGAACCTGGACTGGGAAGGGGCTCCCGTACTCCGGGGGACGGATGAGGGCCTGCTTTCTCCGGAATATGGACTTCCCACGGCTCTTTTTTACCAGTATAGGGCAAAATGGGGCAAAGCGCCCTTTGTCCGTATTATTCCGGAAAGCATCCATAGGCTGGAGAGCGGAAATTACGAGGTATTGTGCTACAGCAACTGCAGCAGGGTGGCGCTTTATTCGGACGGTTCCTTGTTCGGATTTCAGTCCGGGGAGGGGACATTCCGGTTTCGGGAAGTGCCTGCCAGGTTCCCGGGCATCATGCTGACCGCAGAGGGGGATGGGTGCAGCCAGTCCCTGTCGGTCCAGAAATCTTTTTTAAACTCCCATGCAGCAAGCTGAGCCACCATATATGAAAGTGGGGAGTTTAGAAGATGCACACAAACCCTCAAGGGAAG
>CAJTLR010000086.1 GCA_910577185.1 uncultured Acetatifactor sp. | reverse complement strand
GGCGGCGCTGATGACTTCTCTGTAGAGCAGGTTGAAGTTTCCCAGGGATTTATTTTCTCTTCCGAAACTGATGCTGCAGTGAAGGAAGCAATGGGCGACAAGTTCAGAGTAACCGACAATATTCTGGCTGCTTTCAATTTCTATGCTAAAAATGCAAATGGCACACCTGTAGAAGTATGGTCTCCTAAATTTGAACTGGATCACAAATATGTTCTTGTTTACTATGTGAACGGTCTGAACGAGGAGCCTCAGGTTATCGAACTGGATGTTAACAACAACTACGAATCATATTTCAACGCTATGAGCGGCGGTCCTTACTACTACTGCTACATCGTTGAAGTTGTAGCTGAAGACCGTCCCGCAGGCGTTCCCGGAAACAGCGACAATGTAAATGACGCTTCTGTTCCTACAGCTGCAGCACCTGGCACATCTCCCAAGACCGGTGAGACTCTGCCTATGGCTGGCGTTATGGCCCTGATTCTTATGGCCGGCGCTGCTCTCTGTGCAGTAAAGGTTCGTTACAACAAACAGTAGGATCCGCGCTTTTTGCGCCTTCTATTGTCATGACCAATCATTTCCGGCACTCAGGGATTTTCCCTGATGTGCCGGGAAAAACAGCATTACACATAATTAATCATGCATGATTAATTAGCGGATTTAGATTCGTTTAATTAAAGTTCGAAAAGAAATAAAATATTTCCTTCAATCATGTGGTTAATCCCGCTACCCGGCTTTTGCCGGGGGCGGGATTGTTGACATTACCGGAGAATTCAAATATACTGAGGGTATTAACCGGAAGGAGGGAAAGATTGAAAATTGAAAATTTTCAATCTCAAGTTTGTGTCTGCGCGGTATCCACAAACTTGACATGCGCAAAAGGCCGCGCAGAAATGGGGGAAAATATGGTCAATGTGATGGAAGCAATGGAGAAGAGGAGTTCAACAAGAGGGTATACTTCGGATGCAATTTCGGATGAGGAGCTGAAAGTCCTGATTCATGCAGGTCTTCAGGCGCCTACTGCCACAAACAGGCAGGAAGTTCATTTTACTGTGCTTAAGGGTAATGATCCGGTTTTGCAGGAGATTGAGGAGGAAAAAAACCGTCTGCGAAATCTTTCGGCCCCGGAGCATAATTTTTATTACGAAGCTCCCGCTGTCATTTTCCTGAGTGCGGAAGAGGGGTTCCGGTGGAGTACGATGGATGCCGGCATTGCGGTGGAAAATATGGCGCTTGCGGCAGAAGGACTGGGCCTTGGCAGCCTGGTGATCGGATGCATTTATGACGCGCTCAGGGGAGAAAAGCAGGCATATTTTTCAGAGCGTCTGCGGTTTCCCGACAAGTATCATTTTGAAATTGCCATTGCGGTGGGGCATAAGGGAGTTGCAAAAGCGCCCCATACCTATGACGCGGAAGCACGTGTAAGTTATTTGTAGAAATAACGGCAGACCGGATCCCGGATGCTTCTGTTCTGCCAAAATGCCATAAAATCATGGAGAGAAGTCCAAAAAACCCCGGACCTGCACCAACGCGAAGCCCGGGATTTTTGTAAGATGGCTTAACAGCCATTCCAAAAAGGGGAGGATAAGGTTTTGCAATGCAAAACCTAAGTATTATTTTTATCTTTTGTGTGATCAAAGGAGGGGGTTCCTTGACATTCAATAGTGTTGACCGGAAAAATTTAATTATACATAATATATGAAAAAAGATTGAAAAAAATTTTCTTGTGTTCAGGCATAATCTGTTATATACTGGTAGAAGCGGATATTTTTTAAAAATATTCCGCAGAAAATACAGCCGGTGGACATGCCGGCAGGACTTAAAAAGGTGGTAGAATATGGCGTTATTGGAAAAGTGGAGAGGAATGGCATACGACGAGTCTGCAGATAAAAATAAGCTGCAGGAGCTTTGGGCGGCATATTTTAAGGATGAAAAGGAGATTTACGCCCAGCTTTTACAAAATCCCGATGAAGTGGTAAAGGGAACTGTCAGGGAACTGGCTGACAAGTATCAGGTATCCGTGATGACCATGACCGGTTTTCTGGATGGCATTAATGACAGTCTGACAGAGCCGAACCCCATAGAAGAAATGGAGGAGGATACGGAAGTAAACCTTGGATTTGACAAGGCGCTTCTCTATAAGAACATGGTGGCTGCGGAAGCCGACTGGCTGTACAGTCTGGAGGCCTGGGAGAACATTTTTGACGAAGAAACCCGGAATGCTTTGTATAAAGAACAAAAGTCGTCCACTACGATAGTAAAGGGTGCGAAAGTGTATCCCAATGATCCATGTCCCTGCGGAAGTGGCAAGAAATACAAAAAATGCTGCGGTAAGAAGTAATTGATGGTTACTGTCCACAGGCAAAGAAAGGACTCTTTTCGCGGAAAAGGGTTCTTTTTACCATATAGGAGAAGAGACAGATGCGTAAATTTCTAAAAGAAATGAAATGGGAAGCGATCCTGACTTCTGCACTATATATTGTGCTTGGTGTCGTGACCATAGCCATACCCGAGACCATGGTTAAGACTCTGGGGTATCTAATGGGAATACTGCTGATTGTGGTGGGAGCCGTCTCCATGATCTGTTATCTGCTGCGGGAGGCAAGCCAGAACCATTACCGGAACGGCTTCGGATACGGGCTGGTGAGTATTGCCGTGGGGATTATTTTTCTGTATAAGGCAGAGTGGATCATGTCCATGGTGCCTATGATTCTGGGGATTTTAGTTCTGGCAAGCGGATGCGGAAAGCTTCAGGAAGTAATTGACATGAAGCGGGCAGGATGCGAGAAATGGCTGCCGGTTCTGATTTTGGCAGCTGTCAATATTGTGCTTGGGGCCGTGATCGTGGCAAATCCTTTTGACGTGCTTCTGAGGCTGCTGCAGATGGTGGGAATCGGCCTGATTTTCAGCGGTATTACGGACTGTATTACGGTAATTTATGTGACTGGCAGAATGAAAGGATATTTTGAGAAGATAAATGCGGTGGATGCCACCTTTACGGAGAAGGTGGACGAAGGCGATACGAAAAAGTCACAAAAAGTCGAGGATGAAGGAGAGGAACAGTGAACCTAGCGTCATTTTTACTGCCGAAGGCAGAGGTGGCTTATCTGCGGGACGACATGACACTGCGCCAGGGACTTGAAAAACTGCGCAGGAGCGGTTTTGCGGCAATCCCTGTCATTGATATAGAGGACAGATATGTGGGAGTGGTCAGCGTGGCAGATTTTCTCTGGAATATTCTGGCATATAACCAGAACCTGGAAGATATCACACTGAAAAAACTGGAGCATATGACAGTGAGGGATTTTCTCCAGAACGGAAAAGTGAAGCCGGCCTGTATTGACACGGCTATGGAAACGCTGCTGGAGCGGGCAAAAAGCCAGAATTTCGTACCGGTGATTGATGACAGAAGTGTATTTATTGGTATTGTAACCCGGAGTGATATCATAAAATATTTTGTGGATAAAAATAAAGTGGAACGGCCTGCCCTTCAGACCGTTCCGGAAATTGAATGAAATACATAAAAGTGAGGTATCCTTATGAAAAAACTGGAAGAATATGTAGTGAGTATTCCCGATTTCCCGGAGGAGGGTATTATTTTCAGGGATGTGACAAGTGTCCTGCAGGACGCAGACGGTCTGCAGCTGGCCATTGACACCATGGAGGAAAAAATAAAAGATCTGGATTTTGATGTGGTGGCAGGGCCGGAGTCGAGAGGGTTTATATTTGGAACACCCATTGCCTATAATAATAAAAAGCCCTTTGTGCTGATCCGTAAGGCCGGAAAGCTTCCCAGGGAAACGGTTTCCATTTCCTATGACCTGGAGTATGGTAGTGCCACCATTGAAATGCATAAGGACAGTATCCGTCCGGGACAGAAGGTTTTAATCGTGGATGACCTGATCGCCACAGGAGGTACCACGGAGGCCATGATCAGACTGATTGAGAGCCTGGGAGGCCAGGTGGTGGGAGTGGTGGTTCTGATGGAGCTTGCCGGCTTAAACGGCCGGGATAAGATTTCCGGATACCGGCTGGAATCAGCCATTCGCTATGAGGGAAAATAAATCCGGCAGAACGGTACAGGCTGGACTGTTTTGAAAAGTTCGTCATCCGGGAGGCATATCCGGTACAAAAACAGGCGTAGAAAGCGTGGGATTTTATGGCAGAAGAAAAAAACGAAGAAATTTTTGATGATGGAAAGATGAATGAGCAGCCCGATTTCGTGAATCCTGAGGAGCTTTATCAGGAGCTTGTTAACCGTGTGCACAAGTATCATCCCAGTGATGACATTTCCCTGATTGAAAAAGCGTATAAGACTGCGGCAGAGGCACATAAAAACCAGATCCGCAAGTCGGGAGAGCCTTATATCATTCATCCCCTGAATGTGGCTATTATCCTGGCAGATCTGGAACTGGACAAGGAAACCATTGTGGCAGGGATTCTTCATGATGTGGTAGAGGATACCATTATGACGGAGGAAGACCTGAAGCAGGAATTCGGGGATGACGTGGCTCTTCTGGTGGATGGCGTCACAAAGCTGGAGAAGATTCCGCTTTCTGCGGGGGCAGACCAGCCGGACGAGAAACTGGAGATGCAGGCAGAGAATCTTCGTAAAATGTTTCTGGCCATGGCGAAGGACATCCGTGTCATATTGATCAAGCTGGCGGACCGGCTCCACAATATGCGCACGCTGCAGTACAAAAAGCCCGAGAGCCGTCAGCGCATTGCCAAGGAGACCCTGGAAATTTACTGTCCCATTGCCCAGAGGCTTGGTATCAGCAAGCTGAAAATAGAATTGGACGATTTGTCGTTAAAATATCTGGAACCGGACGTTTATTATGACCTGGTAGACAAGATTTCCGTGCGGAAAAGCGTCAGGGAAAAATACATTCAGAGTATTGTGGATGAAGTCAGCGAACATATCCGGAAAGCCGGCATTAAGGCAAAGGTGGATGGCCGCGTAAAGCATTTTTTCAGCATATATAAAAAGATGGTAAACCAGGATAAGACGCTGGACCAGATTTATGATCTGTTTGCGGTGCGTATCATTGTGGACAGTGTGAAGGACTGTTATGCGGCCCTGGGGGTGATTCATGAGATGTATAAGCCCATTCCCGGGCGTTTTAAGGACTATATTGCCATGCCCAAGGCAAATATGTACCAGTCCCTGCACACAACCCTTATCGGCAGTTCAGGACAGCCTTTCGAGATACAGATACGTACATTTGAGATGCATAAGGCCGCGGAGTACGGGATAGCCGCCCACTGGAAATATAAGGAGGCTTCCGACGGCAAGAGGGTGGCAGCCCAGGAGGAGGAAAAGCTGGTCTGGCTGCGCCAGATTCTGGAATGGCAGCGTGACATGTCGGACAACCGGGAGTTTATGAAGCTTTTGAAGAATGACCTGGATTTGTTTTCCGACAATGTATATTGTTTTACTCCTTCAGGGGAAGTGAAAAACCTGCCTGCCGGGTCCACTACCATTGACTTTGCGTACAGCATTCATTCCGCAGTGGGCAACCGCATGGTGGGGGCCAGGGTGAATGACAAGCTGGTGACCATAGATTATGAGATCAAAAACGGCGACCGGATTGAGATCATTACTTCCCAGAATTCAAAGGGACCCAGCCGTGACTGGCTGAATGTGGTCAAGAGCACCCAGGCAAAAAATAAGATCAACCAGTGGTTTAAAAATGAACTGAAGGAAGACAATATCGTCAAGGGAAAAGAGCTTTTGTCCAATTACTGCAAGACAAAGTCCATCAATCTTCCCGATCTGATGAAGCAGGATTATATGAGTGCGGTGATGCGTAAATACGGGTTCAGGGACTGGGATTCCGTGCTTGCGGCCATCGGTCATGGCGCCCTGAAGGAAGGGCAGGTCATCAATAAGATGCAGGATCTCTATGACCGGGAACACAAACGTTCCATGACCAATGAAGAGGTTCTGGCAAGTATTGCCGAATCGGGTGCCATAGCCGCAAAACCAGTGGCCATGAAGACCAAGAGCGGTATTGTGGTCAGGGGAATTTCGGATTTGTCCGTCCGTTTTTCCAAATGCTGTTCCCCTGTGCCAGGGGATGAAATCGTGGGATTTGTCACCAGGGGAAGGGGGATATCCATCCACCGGACAGACTGTGTGAATATGATGAATCTTCCTGAAATTGAGCGGGTACGGATCATTGACGCAGACTGGCAGGCACCGGAGGATACGTCCGAGAAATATGTGGCGGAGATTGACATTTATGCCAATAACCGCAACGGCCTTCTGGCAGATATCACAAAGACCCTGACAGAGAGGAATATCAATATTCTTTCCCTGAATACCAGGGTCAGCAGGCAGGGGCTGGCTACCCTGCAGACTTCTTTTGAGGTGGAAGGACGGGAAGAGCTGAACCGTGTCATTGAGAAGATCCGTTCCATTGAGAGTGTGGTGGATATCGAAAGGGCAACGGGGTGAAAGGGGAAAACACCGGGAGGCCGAAAGGACTGAGAGAGGGATTTTCCTACAGGGAAGATGCATAAAGGGAAGAAGGGAACCGGAATAGAGGTATCAATATGGGAGAGATTAAGATAGGGCGTATGGTTCTGGGCGTATGCCAGACAAACTGTTATTTTTTGTACCGTGAAGGAAGTAAGGATGCAATTGTGGTGGATCCTGCGGATAAAGGAGCCGGTATTTATTCTGCCCTGCAGAAAAACGGATTCCGTGTGTGCGGCATTTTGCTGACCCATGGGCATTTTGACCATATCTGGGGGCTGGACGGTCTCAGGGACGCGGCAAATGCTGCTGCGGACGCAGAAGGACTGGACGCGGTAAAGGCATATGCCTTTGAGGGGGAGCGGGAGCTTCTGAAAAGCGCCCGCCTGAACATATCAGAGGAGGCAGGAAGGGCTTGTGAAACCTATGCCGATGTATATGTGAAGGATGGAGACGAAATTTCGCTGGCGGGCATGTCCTGCAGGGCCATAGCCACGCCCGGGCATACGGCGGGAGGCGTCTGTTATTACTTTGAGGAGGCAGGAATTCTGGTATCCGGCGACACTCTGTTTGCGGAGTCTGTGGGACGGACCGATTTTCCCACGGGAAGTATGGGCACACTGGTGCGCTCCATTAAGGACAAGCTTTTTGTACTGCCGGAGGATACCAGGGTATATCCGGGGCATGGGGAAAGTACGACCATCGGGTACGAGAAAGAAAACAATCCTTTCTGTGGTTAAGGCCTGACGGAAGATGCCCCGGGCATTATTGAAAAAAACTTGTGCTGGACAGTAAAGTCGCAAAGAGTGCTATCGCGCAGCGATTTAAATTAGGAGGAAGCCCGGTGTGGAAGGGATAGTGAATAAGGCTCATCTTGTGATGGATGAAGTGAGAAAGGTGATAGTAGGAAAAGACGACTGTATCGAAAAGGTGATGGCTGCTGTCCTGGCCGGCGGCAATGTGCTGCTGGAGGATGTTCCCGGAGTGGGAAAGACGGAGATGGCCATTGCCTTTTCTAAGGCCTGCGGTCTGAAATCCAACCGTGTGCAGTTTACGCCGGATGTGATGCCGGCCGATATCACTGGATTTTCCATGTACCGGAAAGATACGGAGAGTTTTGTGTACCGTCCGGGGGCGGTGATGTGCAATCTTCTGCTGGCAGATGAGATCAACAGGACTTCTCCCAAAACCCAGTCTGCGCTGCTGGAGGTTATGGAAGAAGGAAGTGTGACAGTAGATGGCGTCACCAGACAGGTGCCCCGTCCGTTTATTGTGCTTGCCACTCAGAATCCCGTGGGATCCTTTGGCACCCAGAGACTGCCGGAGGCGCAGATGGACCGGTTCCTGATCTGCATCAGTATGGGCTATCCGGAGCTGGAGGATGAGATTGCCATGCTGAAAAGCCGCCACCGGGGCAGGCCGCTGGATCAGATAACGGCTGTGATCAACGGAGCGGAGCTTCTGGTCATGCAGGAGGAGACAGAAAGTATATTTATCCATGATGTACTGTATAAATATATGACACTGTTGTCGTCTGCCACCAGGGAACATGAAATGCTGGAACTGGGACTAAGCCCCAGGGGTACGCTGGCACTGGGAAAAATGGCCCGGGCATATGCGTATATAAGGGGAAGAAATTATTGTGTGCCGAAGGATGTGAAAGCAGCGCTTTTGGATGTGGGGGTACACCGGATCAGGCTGAACCAGAAGGCAAGGATCAGCGGAAAAAGTGCCGGGGATATCCTGGAGGAGGTTCTGGGCCGGGTGAAGGAACCCAAACTGGGCGAAAAAACATGATCAGGCGGAGAATCGGCTATCTGCTGCTTCTGGCAGCGGGGATATATTTCATGTTGCTGTATGATTTTCAGGGCCTGCGTTTTCTCTTTGGCTGTGCACTTTGTATTCCGGTGTTTTCTTTTCTGGGGATGCTCCCGGGCTTTGCCATGTGCAGGGCAGGCATGCGGCTGGAACAGGATGCCGTGACAAGGGGAGAGACAGCGGTGGTTTCCATCACTGTGGAAAATAAAAGTCCGTTTCCTGTTTCCAGAATACTGGTGATACTGCGCTGGAAGGCTCCGGGGGAAAGGGAAATCAAAATCAGAAAGTGGCTGTGCGGCATGGGCGGGCACCGGAGGGAAAAGATTGTGCTGGAGTTATCCGCAGCGCACTGTGGCAGGGGGCGCCTTATGCTTTCCAGGACCTGCGTTTATGACTGGCTGGGACTGGTCTCGCTGTGGGCAGGAAAGAGGCGGGAAGAGGAGTTCTGCGTCCTGCCGGTGATAAAACCCATACCCCTTATGGTGCAGGAGGCATATTCTTCTTATTTTCAGGGTTCGGGTGAAGAGCGGGAGGGGGATCTTTTGCTTCGGGATTTTCTTCCGGGGGACAGTCTGCACAGGATCTACTGGAAACTTGCGGCCAAGGCAGAAGAACTGCAGGTGAGAGATTTTGAAAAAAGCGGTTCCCTGACTTTGTTTTTAAATTTTTCGGAGCAGTTCAGGGAGAGGGCGGAAGCCTGGGACGAATACCTTGACCGGGCATGTTCCCTTCTGTATTTTTTTGCCGAAGAATGTGAAAGGACCGGGCAGATCGTACTTCAGGTGGCGTGGAGTAAAAAAGGCAGATTCCTGGGATACGAGATTCCCGGCAGCGGAAATGTACAGGTATGGATTTATGGGCTGTTAAAAGAGGAGGCGCTGGGAAGATTTCTGACGCAGGAAGAAATTTCTTATCTGGGAAACGGCTGCCATCTGGAGGAAGACGGAAGGCTGTACTTTGGAGAACAGTGTGTATATGAAGAATGAAGCAAAACGCGGGGGAGGAGATTTTGCCCTGGCGGTAAAATATGCATTGGATATCCTGCTATTGCTTGTAAACAGTATTGGCATTGTGGGGGCCATGACGGAAATTTTGGAAATCCCCTGGAAGCAGAATACCGGCCAGGGACTGGGCGCCGCGTTGGATGGCGGCCTGTTTTGGGCAGGAGTGGTCTTTTTATGTGTTGCCGTGATCTTTCTGCGGAGGGATAATGGCTGGAACCGTATCATACTGCGGATAGGAATATGCGCCATATTATATATTATGCTGGGTGTGATATTCCACAAGGAACTGGCGGCAGGGATTGCCATGGGTCTGGAAAATGCGGTCTCATCCCTGAACGAACGGTATGAGTTTCATATTGTCTGGGCATCGGGGCTGACTGCAGGCCTGGACGCAGGCCAGAAGATACGCCTGACGACGCTGAGCTTTCTCTACGCCCTTTTTCCGCTGGAACTGCTGGCAGGGATTCTGGGGAAATACTGCAGGATTATTTGCCTGGTGGCAGGACATGCCCTGTGGTTTTTCGCTGCCTGCATCCTTGACGTGTTTCCGGGATATTGTTATCTTATTTTCTGTGTGCTGGGTGTGGTGGGGGTGCTGGTCCGCAAAGAATTTGAACGGAACCTGGCTGTGGGAGTGCCGGCGGTTTTCTGTGCCATGGGCTTTTCCGGTGCGGCCGCAGCGATGGTGCTTTTCGGTTTTCTTCCTGCCATGGACAGGGAATTCGAGACAGTACAGGAGAAAAGGGAAGCCTTCTACCAGCTGGTGAATGAAGTGTGGATTCCGGAAATACAAAGTGTGTTTTCCGGATATGGATTTGGCAGCGGGCCCGGCGTGACGGGAAACCTTGGCAGGAAAAACCTCTTCGCCTATACGGGGGATGATGTTTACCGTGTGACAGTAAAACAGATACCGGAAGGAACTTTGTATTTAAAAGGCTTTGTGGGGGCATTGTACGACAGTGAGGCTTGGGTGGCCCAGGCAGACAGCGATCTGGAAAATTATTATCAAAAACATATGATGGAACTGCCGGAAAATTTCGGTGATCTGGTGAATATCAGCTATGAAGCGGCTGCTTCCCTGAACAGGGATGAGGTTCCGGGGGAGATACAAATCGAGGAGACAAGGGGCAGAAGCAATTACAGCATTTATCCCTATGGGGCGCTTTTACCGGAAAGTTTTCAGGTTAACGGAGATGGAAGTGTGGCGTGGAAAAGCCGGGAGTATGGTTTTCAGTATCATTTTCTGTCTGGCTTTGGCAGAGGCGGTTCCCTGTCCGGAGACTGGGAGGAGACAGAAATCCGGTATCGCAAATATGTCTATGACAACTTTCTGGAATATCCGGAGGAGAAATTGCCGCGGCTTACGGAAGGACTTGACCGACAGGGGATTCGCACGGACGACATATATACCTGTGCCCTTGATATTATGAATTTTCTCAGTGAGCGGGCAGTATATGACCTGGATGCGGAAAATAATCCTCCGGAAAGTGATTTTGTGGAATATTTTCTCTTTGACAGTCATGTGGGGTACTGCATGCATTTTGCTTCCGCAGGTGTGCTGGCTTTCCGGTATTTCGGGATGCCGGCGCGCTATGTGGCGGGATATACAGTTTCCCCTTCCGACTTTTCCGCCAATGGGGATGGCACCTATACGGCAGTGATCACCGGAAGACAGGCACATGCCTGGTCAGAAATTTATCTGGATTCCATCGGCTGGGTACCGGTGGAGATGACTCCGGGGGCAGTGGCTTTTCCGGAGGATAATCGCATGGAACAGCTGGTGCAGGTGGGACAGCTGTCAGGGCTGGGCCTTTTTCTGAATGAAAATGCGAGAAATCCGGAAAGGCCGGAACTGGGGGCGGGAGAAGTGCCTGTTTCTTCCCGGAACCCCCAGAGAGAAGAGGTGCAGGATAACCGGCCGGAAGAAGATGATAAGACAGATACGGAAAAGGCAGAATCCGGTGAGGTTTATGAGAGTGAGCAGGAAGGGAAAAACCCCGCCGTTTCCGGAAATGATTCTGAGCCAGACGATTTTGAAGAGAAACCGGATAAAACGGTGTTGCGTTTTGCGTTAATTGTTTTTTCGATACTGGCTGTCTTTGCTGTTGCTGCTGCCGTGCGCAGGGTAATGAAAGAGCGGAGACGGGAGATTTTTCGCAGGGCAGGAGTCAGGGAACGCATTTATTTACTGTATCAGAGCCTGCGGAAAGTGCTTCAGGCTGCGGGCTGTTCCGGGGAATGGGCAGTGGATGAAGATGAGTTCTGGCAGGGACTGCAGCGTGTATCAGGGCAGGTTACGAGGCAGGAATATGATATGTTCTGCGGCATTCTGGAGAAAAATACATTTGGGGGGGAAGAGCCGTCCGAGATGGAACTGCGGGAAGTGTATGCGTTTCATGACAGACTGGTAGGAGAAATTTACGGACAGGCAAATGTGCTCCGGAAACTGCAGATCAAGTGGGTAATGTAGGGAAGGGGAACTGGAAACAGCGTCCAAGAGGAGAAGATGTGGACGCGGAACTGGAAACAGCGTCCATGAGGGGAAGAAGCGGCAGAGGATTGGAGGGAGCGAAAAGAGCGGAAGGAAATCCTCTGCGCAAAAGTGCTTCTGACATAATGGACGCGGAACTGGAATGGAAAAAAGAAAATGTTAGCAGTGGAATTAAACCGGGCAAATTTTGAATATGATGTCAATTCTATCGTGAAGGCATTCTATCCGGAAGAACAGGTGAGCGTACTGACCCCGGGGGTAGGGGAAGAGAAACGACAGATTCTTCAGGAACATGTGAAAATCCGTATTGTTCTGCAGGAAGACGGGGCAGAACTTTTCATGGAGGGAAGAGCGTTTTTGTGGAACTTTGAAGGGAATGATTTCACAGATCCAAAGGAATTTAAATATGGATTTAAACGGTTTCTGTACCATACTTTGAGCGAGGTTACCGGCAGGGAGCTTCCCTGGGGAAATCTGACTGGAATCCGTCCTGCGAAGATTGCCAGTCAGCTGCTGGAGGAAGGAAAAACAGAACGGGAAATCATAGACCATTATATGAAAAAATATAGTGTCAGCAGGGAAAAGGCAGAACTTTCCGTGAATATTGCACAGAGGGAAAGGAAACTGCTTTCCCAAACAGGTACGAAGGGGGAGACTTGTGTCCAGGGATACAGCCTTTATATAGGGATTCCTTTCTGCCCAACTAATTGCCTGTATTGTTCTTTTACTTCGTTTCCAATCAGTGCATACAGAAACCAGGTGGAAAACTATATTGACTGTCTGGTGAGGGAACTGGAGGCCGCCGCGGCACAGTTTGGCACAAAGAGACTGGACAGTGTCTATATTGGAGGAGGGACCCCCACTACCCTGGAGGCGGGGCAGCTTGACCGGTTATTGACAGAACTCAGGAATTTGTTTGATTTTTCCACTGTCCGGGAATTTACAGTGGAAGCCGGACGGGCAGACAGCATCACAGAAGAAAAGCTCCAGGTCCTGCATCAGCATGGTGTGGAGAGGATTTCCGTCAATCCCCAGACCATGAACCAGATGACCCTGGATTACATCGGCCGGAAAGCCACCGTGGAGCAGGTGGAAAAGGCTTTCTTTCTGGCACGAAAAGTCGGCTTTGACAATATCAATATGGACCTGATTCTGGGATTGCCCGGAGAAACGGAGAAAGAGGTACAGTATACCGTGGACCGGGTAGTGGATATGGCCCCGGACAGCCTGACGGTTCATTCTCTTGCTGTAAAAAGGGCTTCCAGACTGAACCAATGGGTTCAGGAAAAAGGGGTGTCCATGCTCCGCAACACGGATGAAACCATGCGGATTGCGGCAGAAGGTGCAAAAAAACTGGGGATGGTGCCTTATTACCTTTACCGCCAGAAAAATATGTCCGGAAATTTTGAGAATGTGGGTTATGCGCGGGAAGGAAAACTGGGATTATATAATATCCTGATTATGGAGGAGAAACAGACCATAGTAGCCTGCGGCGCTGGAAGCACGTCAAAACGGGTGTATCCGGACGGACGTATCGAGCGGAGCGAGAATGAAGGATGTT
>CAJTLR010000085.1 GCA_910577185.1 uncultured Acetatifactor sp. | reverse complement strand
TTATAGGGACAGTCTGCGCTTTTTTATCCCCCGCAAGATTCTGTTTCATAGTAAGTAATAGGCAGTCTCCCTGTCTACGGCCAGGAAATATTCATTATCACTCTGTTCTGCATCCGGCAGTGGTTTCCTCGTTTCTGTGTACCATATGAAGCTTCTGATACTCCGGATATCCATGTCAGGGTTTATGGTTCCATTATCAAGCATCAGCCTCTCACCCATCTCATAAAAGCTAAAGCTGCCTCCGGTACCCTCCACAGTGTTTTTGCCCTCTCCATATCCACGAATCACTCTTTTCACACGTTCGGCAGTGATACTGTCCGCATAATCCTCCGTCTCGATGAGAATGAATTTCCGGTTGCCGCCGTCTGCCTTGTTCATGTTGAGGACGGCGTGGGCAGTAGTGCCGGAGCCGGCAAAGGAATCCAGGATTACTGCATCCGTATCTCCAATAATATGTAAGATACGTTCAATTAGCCGAGGCGGCTTGGGCGTGTCAAAAACAGCCACTCCGTCAAATAAAACTTTTAGTAATCGTGATGCCTCATCCGTGTGGCCTGTTTCCTCAAAACTCCAAAAGTTGGTCACCGGTCTCCCGCCAACCTGACTTATATATGCCTTGCGGCTCAATGTGCCCTTTCCTTTTTTTGAAAAGAAAAAAACAGGCAGAACGCCCTTGTACTTTTTTGTGCTTTTCTCCCTTGCCGCTTCCAGTGTGTCGCTTAATACAATTGCCGGCACATCTTTCCGTACTTCTTCTGCAGATACCCCACATATCTCTGCTCTTTCTACATCATCGTGCAAATCCCGCAGCTCATATTTACACCACTGATTCATCGCAGTCAGCATCTGGTCTTGCCCCAGCGCCCAGCATCTGCCCTGTGGCGGATAGACATATTTCCCGGTCACCGGGTTTTGTATCGCATATACCATTCCCTGATGCGTGTTCGCGTTAGGTGCACTCGCAACAATATTTCTCCATGCACCCCGGGGATCATGATCAGGATTCTTATATTTTGAATCCATTCCTTCCGTTCTGCCCAGCTTTTGGGGCTCCCACCCCTGACGCTTTGAATACACTAAAATATGCTCAATTTCTGCCGCGATCCCTTTCGAGTCATTTCTCATGGAATATGTTCTTTGCCATGAAATATTTGCCACAAAACAGTTACTCCCAAAAATTTCGTCGCAAAGTGCCTTGAGGTTATACAATTCATGATCATCAATACTTATAAAAATCACGCCGTCCTCTGCCAACAGCTTTTGAAGCAGCCGCAATCTGGGATACATCATACAAAGCCATTTATCATGGCGGCTCAAATCCTCCCCGTCTCTTCCCACCACCTTTCCCAGCCATTTTTTTATCTTGGGATCATTGACATTGTCATTATATATCCAGCCTTCGTTCCCGGTATTGTACGGTGGATCTATATAGATACATTTAATTCTCCCCTCGTAATCTGTCAGCAATGATTTCAGCGCTTCCAAATTATCCCCATGAATGATCTTATTCTCACTGCCATTGTCATCGTAATGCTCTCCATTTGAATCGAAGCTGTATATTCGATGCAACACTCGATATGGCACTTCCATATGATGGTTGATCACTTTATCTTTTCCAATCCAATCTAAAGTCGGCATCCTTTACTCCTTTTTCTCTGTATTACTTGCTGCTTTCTGAATTCTAAAGTGTCCCTTTTCACGGATTTTCCGTAACGCCGGTTAAACAATCGTAACACCACTCCCACACGTTCTGTTTTGTTTCCATTATAACACTACTCTGCTGATACAGCCAGTCCATAAATTCCTATGGCAGCATATTTTCTTTGTCCTGTTCTTTCTCTGCAACGCCGCTTTCCACACCAGTCTGACCGTAAGGCAAAGGATAAATATCTAATATCCTTTTCCCTCATATTGCGAACCATCATCAGGGCAGAAATAAGAGAAAGAATACTTGTCTGTCAAAAGTAGATAAGAATATGAAAAACAAGTTGTTTTTCTCCAAGAATTTTTGTATACTTAAATAGGTACTTACTGTTTCATGCGTACTGGATTCACAAGGAGGTGCTTGTAGTGAATATTATAGGCCATGTATATTCGGCTATTGCATTTTCCCATGCAGAATAGTAGAAATGCAGCGGTCTGCATGGGTATAATGAACGTTGCATAATCTGCTGATTCTGCACTTTATTTCATCATATTAAGTAAAGGACGGGATGAATTGTGGAATATTTAAATGCAGCAGATGTGCTTCCAAAGGAGCTTCTCAAAGAATTATCCGTTTATGTAAGCGGACAATTACTATATGTTCCTTCCGCGAAGTGTAAAAAGTCATGGGGAAGCAAAAGCGGCTCTAAACAGTATTATGAGCAAAGGAATGCCATGATTACTGACTTGTACTTAAAAGGTACGGGCATGGATGAATTGTGTGAATGCTTTCATCTTTCTTATGATACGATTCGTAAAATAATAAAAAGATAATTTACAGGGCTTTATCCTAAAAGGGTAAAGTCCTTTTTTTCGGCCAAAATAATTATAACCATTCTCCACTCTTTTTTTCTCTGTCTGAAAATTCTATATTAGAATCAAAGGGCAGATTCTGTTGCCAAAATGCTAAAAATAAATCTTGAAATGAAGAGAATATTTCAATGAAAAGGGGGAATTGTAATGCCTGTTTCATCAAAGGGGCTTACCGCTCAGCATAGGAAACAAAAGCCTGCTCACAGTTTAGGACAGAACATGATATATATGATATCGCTGGCATGGAAACAGCGCCGCAGTGTCATTTTGCTCGCCCTGACAATGGCGGTTGTTGCGATCCTGCTGAGCCTTACACAGCTTTTTATTGTGCCGACCATACTCGGAGTTGTTGAAACAAACGTTTCTGTTACAGAACTTACTGGGATCATCCTCGCGTTTACAGGAATATTGATATTGCTTCGTGCAGCCTGGTCGTACTTCTCTTCCTGCTCACAGTTTGGGCGTATTGAAGTTCGTCTCATCATCGGCTCCATGATCCAAAATAAGGCCTTAACCATGTCATATCCAGATATTCTGGATCAGAAAGTCCGTAAGAAAATGGATAAAGCTTCCATGCTTGTCACCAGCAACTCAGCAGCTACCGAGGCAGTCTGGACAACATTGGTGAATCTGTTAAAAAACATAGTTGAATTTATCGTTTTTCTCTTCCTGCTTGCTGCGCTGAATCCATTGATGATCATTGCCGTTTTGGCAACTACCATTGTGAGTTTTTCAGTGAGCAATTATCTCAACGGCTGGGGATACCGGCACAGAGAGGAAGAAGCAGAATATTCCCGCCGTATGAATTATCTCAGTGAAAAATCCAGGGATTATACATTGGCAAAGGATGTCCGTATTTTTGGAATGCAGGGTTGGATAGAAGATGTATACAACAGCATGCTGGGTCTGTACCGGAGCTTTCTTGCCCGCGGGGAACGAGTCTGTATTTGGGGCAATATCATAGATGTGATCCTTGCATTAATGAGAAATGGCATTGTCTATTTTTTTCTGTTGGGAGCTGTCCTTCAGGGCGGGATGTCTGCCCCGCAGTTTGTGCTGTACTTTCATACAGTGAATTTATTTACCGGCGGCATAGGCAGAATTATGACTGACCTTGCAGCCCTTCGGAAACAAAGCCTTGATATCTGTGCCGTCCGGGAATTTCTCGATTATCCCGAAACATTTCAGTTGGAGCAGGGTATCCCCATAACGCCGAACCTGAACATTCCTTATCAGATTGAGCTGCAGGATGTCTCTTTTTGCTATCCGGAGGCTGAAAAGAACACACTCTCCCATATCAGCCTGACCATCAGACAGGGAGAGAAGTTAGCAGTTGTTGGTCTGAACGGCGCAGGGAAAACAACACTCGTGAAACTCATATGCGGGTTTTTAGATCCCACAGAAGGAAAAGTGCTGCTAAATAACATAGATATCAGAACGTATAACCGACGGGATTATTATCAGCTTTTTTCCGCTGTATTCCAGGATTTTTCGGTTCTTGATGTGACGATTGCCGAAAACATTGCACAGACCGATGAAAATATAAACAATGCATTTATGGAGCGATGCATCCATCAGGCAGGGCTCACAGAGAAAATCAAACAACTGCCTGCGGGTGTGAAAACACATATCGGCAAAGTGTTTGAAGATGGCATTGAACTATCGGGGGGAGAACTGCAGCGGCTGATGCTGGCCCGGGCTTTATATAAGAATGCTCCCATTATCGTTTTGGATGAACCGACTTCTGCTCTCGACCCAATTGCCGAGAGTGAAATATATCACAAATACAGCGAACTCACGGATGGCCGGATGGCTGTCTATATTTCACATCGCCTTGCCTCCACCAGATTCTGCCACCGTATTATATTGATTGCAGAAGGGCGCATTGCTGAAGAGGGGACACATGACGAATTACTGGCCCATAACGGGCATTATGCAGATCTCTTTGAAATCCAAAGCAAATATTATCGGGAAGGAGGCGTGCAATGAAGCCTGGCATCATCATAAAGTTTAACATCATCATGCAAAAACGCAAACAGGACATTCCAAATAAATCTCAGGTTTCTTTTAAGGAAACCGTGCAGTTATCTTTGAGGGGATTCAGGGTCTGGCGGAGAGAGAACCCCGGACTGCTGCTATCTGTACTGATATGCGGAATTGTCTCTGCCCTGGCACCATATGCAGACATTTGGTTATTGGCCCGTCTCCTTGATGAGATTGCGGGAGGGCGTGATCCGCAGATGCTCACAGCATATGCCATGGCATTGTTGGGCACGTCTGCAATATTTTCATTGCTCTGCGCAGGATTGACAAGGTGGAAGAATGTTCAGCTGGCTTATCTCTGGCACACCCAGAATAAAGTTTTTATTGAGAAACTGCTGTCTATGGATTTTGCGGATGTGGATGACAGTCATGTACAGGAACTTCGTTCCCGGATATGGCAAAATACAGATTCAGGAGGATGGGGATTATATAAGCTTATCTATAGTTTTGATGCGGTCATCAGGTCTGTTATGTGCATGATCAGTGCAATCCTGCTAACTGCGTCACTATTCCGACTGCCGGTGACAACGGACAGTGGAGGATTAACAATACTGAATCATCCGGTTTTCATTTTGCTGATGATTGCAGTCATGTCTGGCGTTACGTTTGCCGCACCTCTATTGTCCGTCAAAGCTAATTTCTACTGGGTAAAGTATGCGGATGAAAACCAATTGGGAAATCGGCTTTTCGGGTTTTGGCTCGGAGATCTCGGGAATGACCGTTCGAAGGCACTGGATGTACGTATCTATCGGCAGGATATTCTTAGCAGAAATAACCTGAAAAAGTATAACCCATTTATTCCCACCTCAAAACTGGCAAAAGCATCCAGAGGGGCCATGGGAGGATACCAGGCCCTGTCCGGAGCTGTGTCACAGTTATTTGTAGGAGCCGCATATATCTTTGTATGCCTGAAAGCACTGGGAGGAGCCTTCGGTGTGGGTTCCATTGTACAATATGTAAGCGCTGTTACCGCATTATCCGGCGGTTTATCCATGCTGATTGAGGCGTTGGGTGATTTGAGGAACAACACTTCTTTTCTGCGCACCGTATTTGAATTTTTGGATATGCCAAACAAAATGGACCAGGGGGACATGGCTGTCGGCCAAAATAGCTGCAAAGGATTTGCGATTGAATTTTGTAATGTCTCATTTCGGTATCCCGGTCAGGAGAATTATGCGCTGCGCAATGTATCCATGACATTCCATGCAGGGCAAAAGATGGCTGTAGTGGGCAGGAACGGAAGCGGGAAGACCACTTTTATCAAGCTGCTGTGCCGCCTGTATGATCCCACCGAAGGTAAGATACTGCTGAATGGAATCGATATACGAAAATACAATTATTACGAGTATATGCAGTTGTTTTCTGTTGTGTTCCAGGATTTTAAGCTGCTCTCTTTTGGACTGGGGCAAAATGTTGCCGGTGCCATGAGCATAGACTCAGCCAAAGCCGAACAGTGTCTTCGTGATGCCGGCTTCGGAATGCGGCTTGTCAAGCTGCCCCATGGACTTTCAACAGCATTATATAAGAATTTTGACGAAAATGGTGTTGATATTTCCGGAGGCGAGGCACAGAAGATTGCACTGGCAAGAGCTTTATATAAAGATGCGCCTCTCATGATACTTGATGAGCCCACGGCAGCGCTTGATCCGGTGGCGGAGTTTGAGGTATACAACAGAATGAATGATATGATTGGCAATAAAACTGCTGTATTCATTTCACACAGACTATCTTCCTGCCGATTTTGTCAGGATATTGCAGTATTTCATGGAGGCAGACTGGTTCAGCGCGGCAGCCATGATGCGTTGGTGCATGACAAGTCCGGAATGTATTACAAACTGTGGAACGCTCAGGCACAATACTATGAATCAGAAAACGAATCATCGCGATAAGATGCAAAACATAGTGTTTATGCTGATTTCTTAACCGGCAATTTGGGGGCTTTGCGGAAGTGTTGTGCCCTATATCCGAATTCCATGAGGAGCCGGAAACAGAACCGTTCAAAAGCAGCTTTACTTTTCAATGTTTTTCCTTTTTAATCGCGCTTTGCCTGGCATGATGCATACCTGAACTTTTGCAATAAAAAAGTTGAGGAAACCTTATAATATGCTAAAGTTTCCTCTTTCTGAAATTATTATTTAATATCTTTTATATATTTCCCCACGATTCCCAGCATCCACGACACAAACAATTAATTTCCCATTGTCTATTGTGTAAATAATCCGATAATCAGCCACACGCAACCTGTATAATCCTCTATTTTGTTTTCCTCTTAGCTCTTTGATGTCATTTCCTTCCGGCAACTTATAAATTGCTTTTAGGACTCTCTCTTTATCAGGTTTTGGAAGCTTAACTATAAATTTTTCAGCTAATTTTTCAATAACTACTGTATATTTCATAGTTCAATTCCTTCCCGCGCTGCCAATTCCTCAAGAGTTATTGTTTCATGCTTTTCAGGATCAGGATCATTTAAGTAATCCTCATACAATTTCTGACAATATATATCATCTTCTATATCATCATCAAATTGTATTCCTTTCAAAAACAAAAGCAACTTTCCTATTTTATATTCCGGAAGCTGATCTATAATCTGTTTTGCCTGTTCTCTATCACTCATACGCTATTTCCTTCCTTCTTTATTGGTACCTATATTATATGCAAAAGTTATCTTTTTTTCAAGCCTAACAAAATCCTCCTCGTAAAGGTTTTCATACAAGACTGTTCATTGCCCCCGAGATGCGGCCACTTATAAGGAACCAAAAACAAAAGGAGAATTTAAAAATGGAAAACTTACAGTCACACATCAGTAATTATCTTTCCTTCTGCCAAACTCAGAAGCGGCTGGATGAAAAGACCCTGAAGGCATACCAGATCGGCCTGAAACAATTTGCGCAGGAGATTGGTTAATTTTAACTGTCTGGCATAGCTTTCCGAAAATTTCTTCTGGTTCTGGATACTGTTGCTCTCGCCGCCGTCCCTATCCTCATTCCCCACGGACAGGCGGGAGTAAAGGGCTGTGATTTTGCTGTAATCATTCATGTGCATACCCTCCTGCGTCAATATAGGTGTTGCTTACAGTTAAGATTATGCACCTCAGGGAAATTGGGAACGCCCTTCTCTTCTACTCGTGCGCCGCTTCATCGGCATATTTCCGCTGCATGGGGCTGGGCATAAAAAAACAGGGAAGGCTCTCACCTCCCCCGTTCTCATCACAGTTGCATACCCGCTTATGATGGAAATCACTTCCATGACATGGTTTTTATTCTTCTTTGCAATCATCGCGCGGGTTCAGACAGCGTTTTGGAATAAGATTTTTAAATGGTATTCATGGCCATTCGGCCTCTTCCTTTCACGAATAAGCACATTATACCGTATCAAATTCCGGACCGATAAGAAGAACGCCCTCACATTCCATCTCTTCTGCCGGTCTTACATCTGCAAGCGCCTTCATGGTAATGACTGCAAGCTCACCGCTTCCATTATAAAGCTTTTTATTTCCTCGGTTTGCAAATGCAAGGTTCACATAAGCCGTGCCGTCAGAATATACTTTATTCACAGTTAAGTTTTCCATCTGTTTTACGGAATCATTTCCTTCAATTGACACAAATTCCAGTTTCGCCGGGTTATAGTCGATCACTTTACCGAACGCGTTGACGTTCAAAGCGTCTTTTGCAAGAACCGTCATGGTAAATGTCTCTCCCGCTTTCACACTCTCGCTTTCAGGAACAAGCGCAATGCTTCCTTCCGGTTTACCGGTCATAGTCGTTCCGTCATCTAAATGAAACATGGTGTATGCATAATCATATACATCATAGATGCCGTTCATGTTAATATCGCCGCAGCGTTTCTGAATCTGATCCGTAAAGTTAGAACCGTCTTTCACGCTTGTTCCAAGATAGTTCTTCATATTCGTATAGTCGCCTTCTGTAACCGTGGCGTTCCCATTGGTACTTCCCACTGCAAATCCTTTTGTGCCTTCTTTCTTATATACCGGCATCTCGTGAGTTGCAAATTTATTTCCCTTACATTCAATTGCTTCTGCTTTCAGGAAACGTGCTTTTACCCCGTCTAACGGTACTGTCCTGGCATTTTCCTCCAATTCAAGGCTTGTATCGTAAGACCACGGTTCCTCCTTTGTCCCGTCCCATTCCGTCTTCCAGTGAACGCCGTCCAGACTGGAGTACACGTTCATTCTCACTGCCGTACCGTTTCCATAAGTGTCACGGGGATAATAGTCAAATTTATCCAACTCATATACAGCGCCAAAGTCATAAATTGCCGCAGGTTTTACTTTTTCTACATCATCCCAGCTAAAGAACAGCCCTGCAAATGCATGGTCGTTGAGATAACGGAGATCTATATCCTCATTATTACCTGTCCATGTAATCTTACCAAGTGCGCCAACCTCATTTAACCATGGATCCAAAAGCGAACATGCATGAATCTCATCACTCCACGGGGAGTACCCCTCCATATTTCTGGAACGCACACGGTAAGAATGCTCTGAATGGTACTCCAGTTCATCATGCTCGTAAGAAAAGGCTTTTCCCATGGAATAGATTCTTCCGTCCACCAGCATCTCATAGGAAGATGCTCCTTTCACCTCTGTCCAGTGGAGCCAGATGCTTGTGGGAGTCGCCTTCTCTTCTACTGCCTGAAGAGCCGGGATTTCCAGCGCCCCATTCTCTTTTTCCTCCATATGAAGCATTTCACTTACAAATCCTTTGATTTCTACTGTCTGGCTTTCTTTCCTTATGTCCGCTTCTGAAAGTTTTATGTAAAGCTTAGGAGTCGTTCTTACGTCTTTCGTAAGCTTATTCATCTCTGACTCTTTTTCTGACGCGTAAGTCATAAGGGCCGGCGCGTCGTCATAGAAGAATACTGCTTCTCCGTTTTTCGGTACAGCTGCCTCAAAGGCCGCTTTATCCCATACTTCTTCCATATGAAGCTCCGTTTCGCCATTCCTGGCAAGCACTTCCTCCGGCTTCTTGGAAAGGTTTACAATAAAGGTCGTCTTTCTCTCAGGCTCAAATCCTTCGTAATTTCCGCCAGAAGGCTCTGCCATGATCACCACTGTGTCCCCTTCTACACATGATGTATAAGTCGTGGATACATGGTCTCCATAAGAAACATGCCCAATCGTTCCATAAGCATCTTCCTGTTTTGTCTCATTCTTGATATATTTTCCGTCATCTTCAAATGCCGTATAGGCGCTGCTGCCTGCCGGCCAAAATTCCACAATACGGTTTGCCTTGTTGATTTCATCCGGTGTATTGTTTGCTTCGTACATGGGAAGAATTGTTCCGTTCTTCACAAATACCGGAAGTTTCCAAATGGGCGCTTCAAAGTTATTGAGCACCTGTCCTCCTCTGTACTTCTCCCCGGTCAGATAGTCGATCCAGATTTCTTCTGCGTCCGGAAGGTAAATATTATTTCTGACATCATTTCCAATCTCATCTGCCGCAACGCTTTTATAGACCGGAGCTACAAGTACATTGGCGCCAAGCATATACTGATACTGCACCTGCCTGGTATAAGCATACCTATCCTCCGGATACGCTAAGAACATTGCGCGTACCATCGGAAGGCCCGTGTCATCATTTCCGGTGTCGATATTAGCTGCCGATGCCGCGCTTGTATAGATATATGGCATGAGCTTTGACTTTATCTTCAAATACATACGGTTGATTCCTGTGTATGGATCTCCGAACGTATACGGCGCTTTCACGTAACTTCCCCAACCGTCCATATTGAGCATTTGCGGAGTAAATGCTTTCCACTGATAATCACGGACCGCGATCAGCGCCTTTCCTCCGAAAATACCGTCCATATCACTTCCGATATTCGGATTGCCGCTCAGGGAACTTCCGATATAGGTCGGAATATGGAAACGGATATATTCCCAGTTACCGCCGGTCTGGTCCCCTGTCCACACACTGCAAAAACGCTGTGAACCGGCCCATCCGTCCAGAGAAATGATATTCGGACGGAAATTTGACATTGTAGTCACGATGTCATATGCCGTCTTCACGCCATTCAGCTGGAAAGAATATCCCGGGCCAACCCATGCCACGTCCGTCTTCAAAGTCGTAGCGCCGCCCACGGCAACCTCCTGTCTGAAGTCACGAAGCAAATGCCAGTATGTCTGGCTGTCTGAATCCGGAGCCAGATTACTCTCCGTCCAAAGACCTGTTGCCACGCCTTTGGCATTGGCATATTCTGTGAATCGTGCAAAGTTGTTCACATTAGCATCTACCGCGGCAAGACGTTCCGGTGAGCTGCCGCCGTCTTCATTCACGCCGCCCTGCATATAGTAACCGTTCTGACCGTACCCTCCGCCATAGCCGTCGTTGGGCAGAATATATCCAAGAGGCATGTCAAAATGCAGGTAGGTATCCACAACCGCTCTTGCTGAATACTGAAACGGCGTATCTACACTCTCGGGATAATTGTCCGTTGCTACCGTAGGTCTCTCTCCGTTTAACGACTCTGAATGGAGTCCTTCTGCAAGACGGTAGCCTTTTGCCATACCGCTCTCGTATTCTGTCACGCCTTCACTGTCACTTGGGTCTGTTCCTTTTACGTTCCAAAGCTTATCCCCTTTCTCGTCAGACCATGAATCGCGGTTATAGCAGTTTAAGTGACCTTCATAGAAGCCGTACTCCGGAAGGAGTATTGGGTCTCCGGTTACTTTATAATATGCCCGCAATAATTCCTGTGTCATGCGGCTCCCGTTTTCACCGTCAGACACAAAATAATATGCGCTTAATTTATTCTCCTTGTGCGTTGCCGTCACAGCTTTTTCGTTTTCTTCTCCAAAGTCATAGCATCCTTCTGCAAATGTATTTCGAAGCACGCCATAGCCTCCGGTCGTAAAATAGAATGGATTCGGTGAAGCCACGCCATTATCCGTCCATGCGCTTTCATTTACAATCTGAATCTTCTTTCCTGTATGCACAAAACGTCCGTTCTGTGTCCCACCCCCGAAGAAATGCTCATTTTCCTGCTTTACAAGAGTCTGAACCGTCTCCGCTTCTGTGATTGTAAGAGGTTCTGCCTCCTCCATGACAGTACGTCCATGTAATGTGATTTTCATTTTTGCCGTAGATTTTTCCCAGACTACAGCCACATCCTTACATCTGACTTCAATCTGATGGTCTGTCTCGGACACCTGTGCCGCCGGTTTGCTGTATTCTTCTGATTCATCCGGCTGCTGCTGAATCTTCGCTGTATGTTCTTCGTCTTTCGGCACTGCATAGCTTCCGAACACACCGCCTGGATCTACATCATATCTGAAAATCCTCTCCTCTAAAAATGTAAGCTTTCCTCTGATATTGTCATTAAAATCTATGTATACAATATTTCCGTGAGAAGAATCCTTTCTGACAGACTCTGCACAGCTTAGCTTTAAATCCAATTTACTCATCTTTAACCTCCCTTGTCTTATTCGAATTTCGGTTCATCCCTCAGACAGATTGTGTCTGCCCCCTTTCCCTCTGTCTCCAACAAAACCATCTCATTGCTTCCTTCTCTTAACATCGGTGCCGGAATATAAAGTCTCTTCTGTGGCCCCACCTCCCAGAAACTATCCTATTGTTTCTATAAGTTGTCTATTTTCGTTCCCCAATCGGCTCATTTTCGCTCATAATATGAACCCCTGCCAACAACCTTTTGCTCCAAAATTCCAGCGTCACATAATCTATTAAGCCAGCGTTTCATCATTGCTACTGATTTTCTCAATAAATCACGAAGCTTAGGTAAGAATCTGGAGCAGCCACGGCATTTCTTTCTGGTACTCAGGCTCCCGCTCCGCAATGGCAGGGACCCGTCCTGAATCGGCGCAGATTCATCAGGAGCCTCACCGCCTGTCATTCCCATCACAACGCTGAACATAAGTCAATCAATTCCCTCTGCCAAATTCCGGTTATGGATCAATCCAGATATAGTGTTTGTCTGCTGTGACTTTTTCTATTTGCCCTCCATTTGCCAATGCAACGTGGATAGACGGTATATTTTGATTTCGAATGGTTAGCAGTAAATTCGCCACACCAATTTCTTTGCTTTCACAACACCTCCAAACAGACTCACACGCCAAAACGGTATTCCTTCTCTTCCTTTTCATTTGCAACAAGCCCGAATTTTTCTATGATCATATCTGCCACTTCATCTGGACGAAGACTTGTATTATCTATCTTAATATGATTCTGAAACCATATTTCTCCATCATTTGAATTCAGTCTATGCCTTTCAATGTCTCTTAACAGATTGGATTTGCTCCATGCGATATCCCTTTTTGATGCTTTACGCTCCATTCTGTGAGGAGTTTCATTTCTCTCAAGTCTTGCTTCGAGACTCGCACTTAATTCGGCAAAATAAAAATTGCCGCCATTCGCTGTAAATAGATCCGCCACCCCCGACAAATACGACCGCTCCTGCGGCATTTCAAAAGCACAAACATAGGTGAATATCAAATCGACATCATGCTTTACCGCAAGTTCAAAAGCCTTTTCTCTAAAGGCGGCGTTAAACTCTTTTTGTGCCGGAGTTCCAAAACCAAATATCTTATCAGACACTTCTATGCTGTCATGGTTCATCATCATATTGTACTTCAATTTATCCCTCAGATTTTCCGCAACCGTCATTTTCCCTACTGCCTGAGGGCCACATATTATAATTAAATTTGCCATGTTAAGATTCTCCATAAACTCTTGCTTTTGCCGCCATCGGCAACACCAAAATCATATCATACAATCCATTCAAATCCAGCTTTACTTTCGGAAGCCCGCTCCTCATAATCGGTTCCGGAATGGTTTTAATCTGCTCGAATTCCATAGCAACCCAGCCTCAGTATGCAGCGCAATCCCGAACTATTTCCGGTTAACATTTCCCTGCCTGCTTTTTTATGGCATTTTCCTTTTTCTGATTTCCACAAAATATTTTCAGACAACAAAAAGCCCACAAGCGCTGATATATGCGGGCTTTTTCCTGGGCGTCATCCCTTTGACGCCTTACTCCCCGAGTAGGGCTCGAACCTACAACAACTCGGTTAACAGCCGAGTGCTCTACCAAGTGATGCGGTTACATACCGTAAAATCTCTTTGATAAAATATAAAAATGCTTTCAGTTTCTTGTTTGCTTTCAGAATTGCTTTCGGTTTTTTGTTTGCTTTCAGAATTGCTTTCGGTTTCATAATCCAACAATTCTATATACAGTTGCAACAGATTCTTTTTGTTTTTGTAGAATATCAAGAGCAATCAATTTATTAAGATATCCTACCGTTGTTGTTGTACCCTTTCCGCAAACTGCTTCT
>CAJTLR010000084.1 GCA_910577185.1 uncultured Acetatifactor sp. | reverse complement strand
GGGTAAATTTTCTTGACTTTTGTCCGATAATATAATAGAATTGATAAAAGTTGAGAAGAATTTTGATCCTCAAAAACTATACTTTTTGAGAATTATTTTGTGTTGTTCCCATCCTGCAGTTTCCGTGTCATCTCTGTCCAAACTCCACTTTGCCGCCATAAAAACCTGAAAAAAGTACTTAAATAACAAAACCTTTATGTATTCTGTACGATTTCATAAAACATATCTCTTTGAGCTCTTTCATAATGCAGCTGTCAAGCCGATATATAGAGTAAATCTGCTGAAAGCAGAATCCGAAGCCGGTGGAAAGGAGACAGATTATGACTGATATGACCCAGATATTGTATTCCATGGAAAATTCCATTAAATTACAGAATCGAGCCCGGGCCCAGAGACGGGCGGCCAAGGCGGAGCAGGAAAAGAAGGCTTTTCAGGAAAAATTAATGCGCGCTGGAGCAAATAAGCTGGAGCTGGAAGGACTGGCTTCCAAAGTGAAAGGTTCCGATGATGCCGTATGCCGTGACCAGTTAATCAGTATGCTGTCAGGATTTTAATGGCGTCATATATTTGTTTTTATACTGTAAAAAAGAATCCTGCGGAGCAGGATTCTCCGCCTATGGCGGGGCGCTTCAGCGACATGATTCCTTTCCGCCGCAGTGCGATCCCCGCGGAGCGTTTTTGTATCATAGGACGCACTTTCCTATGATACAAAAAAGTGCATCCTGCCAATGCACTTTTCTTTTTCCCTGATATAAAACCATCCATCGCATCCTTTCGGGATGCGCTTACTATCCCAGCTGAGCACCCTTAACATCCCAGCTGAGCACCCTTAACATCCCAGCTGAGCACTCTTAGCATCCCAGCTGGGCACTCTTACTATCCCGGCTGGATACTCTCCATTGAAAATCTCTTTAAAAATATGAAAGAATTCTTTACACTTCCTCCCTGGGACTTGGCTGTGTATTTACAAATTTATCCAGTTCCCGCTCTACTTCCGCCATTTTTTTGATTTTGGGATTTACAATTATATTTCCTCTTGCAGCCACCATGCTGAGTTTGCGCAGGACAGTCAGATCCACCAGGGGATTTTTCTCGGTGACGATAAAATCCGCCGACTTTCCCGGTTCAATGCTTCCGGTCACATCTCCCAGTCCCAGCAGTTCTGCATTGCGCTTTGTAGCGGTATAAAGTGCAAATGTTTTCGACACGCCGCAGCATTTATGGAAATACTGAATTTCCCTCCACATATCATAATGTGTCACATAAGGACATCCCGTATCCGTGCCCAGTCCTACCGGAATGTCATTGGCAAGGCACTGTTTCGCACAGTCAATGATTCCGTCGAAAACCACCCTTCCGTTATATAATCCCATTTCATCCACATGACTGATCTCCGGGTCAAAAAGGGCATAGGGCAGCGCCGGGGAAAGCGTGGCCACATGTACGGCTCCCTTTTCCCGGAACAGACGGATGATATCTTCCGTTGGCTTTGCGCCATGTTCTATGGTATCCACACCGTTTTCCAGCGCCACCCTGACGCCTTCCGGGCTTTCCACATGGGCGGCCACATGAAATCCCAGTTTGTGCGCTTCCTCACAGGCGCTTTTCACAATGGCAGGAGACATTTTCAGCACACCGGGCCCGCCTTTCACCGTGGCGTCCAGCACACCGCCGGTAATCATCAGCTTGATCAGATCCGGTTTGTCCTCGGCAATTTTGTGGACATACCGCACCGCATCCTCCGGACTTGCCGCCTCATAGGCCAGTGACCCGGCCATGTGGCCTCCCGGCACGGAAATCGCCATATTTCCGGCCAGAATCCTGGGGCCGGAAACTTTTCCTTTCCGAATCAGGTCCCGGATCCAGGTGTCGTAGTTTTCCACCCCTCCCACGGAGCGGAAGGTGGTGACACCGCTCAACAGTTCGGTGTAGACATAGGTTTTATACATATGTTCCAGATACTTGCGGGTCAGCATGTTGGCAGTGGCGAATTTTACGGTTTTTTTGGCATCCACAGGCTTTTTCTGGGGCTTTCCGCCTGCGGGAATATGGACATGCATGTTGATCAGCCCCGGCATCAGATACTGGTTCTCCAGGTCAATGATTTCACATCCGCCGGTATCCAGTTCCTTCTCCGGGCCCACCGCAGTGATTTTATCCCCTTCCACGGTCATGGCAAATCCCGGCCGGGGTGTCATATGTTCGCTGCCATCCAGTAAGCTGAAATTTACAAACGCTTTTTTCTTCATTCCCATATCTCCTGTTTCAGATATCATTCCCAGATCATTTTCCGGTTACCTTTTTTAAAAACTTCTCTACTGTCCTGCCCCATTTTTCCGGTTCTTCCTTGATGGGAGAATGCGCGGAGTCTTCAAACCATGCCAGTTCTTTATAGGGCGCCTGAAGCTGTTGGAACCAGCTTTCTGCCAGAGTGAACGGCGTGTTGTAATCATGCCGTCCCACCGTCATCAGTACCGGCATGGCAAGCTCCTTTATGGTGTGGGCATTCTGGCTGATTACCTGAGGCCACATCACATCGCTTAAGTACATGGCTCCCTTTGCATAACCCGGGATTTCTCCCAGTTTGTAGCCTTCCAGTTTGAAAAGCGGCAGCAGAACGGCCGGAATCAGCCCGCCCCGTTCTTTGTAATCAGACCCGCCGTAACGGGTCAGGCAGTCTCTCTGTGCCCGCATTGCCTTTGCGGAAGGATAGACCCCTTTTACGGGAGCGTTTCCTTCCAGTTTTTCCAGGGCTTTTTCATCCTTCCTTTTCCGCGCTTCTTCCAGGCAGAATTCATAGGAAATGCGTTCGTTTTCCGCACCGTTTACCACCTGGCCCTGGGAAATGTATGCCATAATATGCTCCGGATAGCGGCTGGCCAGTGCCGTCCCGATCACCGTTCCCCAGGAATGCCCGGCAATTATGATTTTATCCTGCTCAAAGCACTGGCAGAGATATTCCACCAAAACCCTGGCATCCTGAATATATTCTTCCACCTGGGGAATCCTGCTCCTGACAGAGTTCCGGTAACTTTTTCCGGACCCCCGCTGATCCCACAGCACCATTGTATAATGCCGTGCCAGGGAGGACTGATAGTGCATGACCCAGTGTCTGTCGCAGACACCGGGGCCTCCGTGGAGAAATAAAATCACCGGATTCCTGATATCTTTTGAACGAACGCGGATATTCTGGCGGTCACCGTTTAACGTAACCCATTCCTCATAGTCCGCAGTAAATCTGTTTTTCGCATTTTCCTTCATTTGTTCTGCCCTCCTGTCACTCTCTGCCGCAAAGCGGCTGCTCCTGACGCGGCTCAAAGCAGATTCCGCCGCCGAAAGCGGCAGCCCCGCATCCCTGGCATTTCTGTTTACAGTTTTCGGAAACCTCTTCCCGCATTGCCTTTTCCCATTCCCGCTTCAGGAATTCTTTGGTAACACCGCAGTCAATAAAATCCCAGGGCAGGATCTCATCCAGAGGCCGCTGCCTGTGGGCATAAAACGCTACGGATAATCCGCATTCCGCCATGGTTTCCAGCCATCTGTCATTGTCGTAGTATTCGCCCCAGGCTTCGTAAAACCCGCCCTTTTCATAAACTCCCCGAATGACCTTCCCCAGCCTTCTGTCTCCCCTGGCCAGCACGCCTTCCATGACACTGGCATCCGCCTCATGCCAGTTGTATTTGATACTCTTCTGGTTTAACTGTTCCGAGATGGCGGTCCGGGTCTGATAGGCTTTGTCCAGAAACTCTTCTTTGGTGCACTGGGGCGCCCACTGGAAGGGGGTAAAGGGTTTCGGCACAAAAAAGGATGTGCTGGCCACAATCTGCACTCTTCCCCCGTTCCGCCTTTCCTTGGGAACGGTATCAAAATAGGTTGCCGCAATTTTGTTGGACAATTCTGCGATTCCCCGTATATCCTCCGGGGTCTCCGTGGGCAGTCCCAGCATAAAATACAGTTTTACCCTGGTCCAGCCTCCCTCAAAGGCCAGGGCGGCTCCCTTCAGTATATTTTCCTCCGTGAGTCCCTTATTGATCACATTCCGGAGTCTCTGGCTGCCGGCTTCCGGCGCAAAGGTCAGGCTTGATTTCTTCACATCCTGCACCTTGCTCATGACATCCAGGGAAAAGGCGTCTATACGCAGGGACGGCAGGGAAATATTCACATGTTTTTTCCCGCATTCCTCTATGAGAAAATCAATGAGCTCCGGAAGTTTCGAGTAATCACTGGAACTTAAGGAGCTGAGGGAAATCTCTTCATGACCGGTATTTTCCAGCATTTCCAGGGCATATTTTTTCAGGGTTTCCACATCCCTCTCCCTGACCGGGCGGTAGATCTGTCCCGCCTGACAGAAACGGCATCCCCTGATGCAGCCTCTCTGAATCTCCAGCACCACCCGGTCCTGGGTGACTTTGATAAAGGGGACAATGGGCTTTGTGGGATAATATGTGTGAGTCACATCCATGACAATCTCTTTCCGGATAACGGCAGGAATCCCTTCCTCCAGCGGAAAAAAGCTTTCAATGGTGCCATCTTCCCTGTAGCTTACATCATAGAAACGGGGAACATACATTCCCGGCAGCTTTGCGGCCCGGCGCAGGAATTCCACACGTCCGGTCCCTTCCTCCCTGCAGGCCTCATAAAGGGAAATCAGTTCACGGTACCTGGTCTCGCCTTCCCCGATATAAAAAATATCAAAAAAATCTGCCAGTGGTTCGGGATTGTACGTGCAGGGCCCGCCTCCGATGACAATGGGACAGTCCTCCCCCCTTTCCAGGGCGAACAGCGGAATCCCCGCCAGATCCAGCACCTGCAGAATATTGGTATAACACATTTCATACTGGATGGTGATGCCCAGAAAATGAAAATCCTTTATGGGGTCCTGGCTTTCCAGGGCAAACAGGGGAATCCCCTCCTGCCGCATCAGGGCATCCAGATCCACCCAGGGGGAATAAACCCGCTCGCACCAGACATCCTCCATGGAATTAAGCATGTCATATATAATCTGCAGTCCCAGATGGGACATCCCGATCTCATAGACATCAGGAAAGCACATGGCAAAACGGACCGAAACGGCATTCTTATCCTTCACCACGGCATTTACCTCATGACCGATATATCGTTCCGGTTTCTCTATCTTCATCAAAATATCTTCTGTCAGCGCCAGTTTTTCTGTCATTCCTTTTTTCCTTTCCCGTTCTTGCCAAGTCTCTTTGTGCCGCGCGGTTTCCGGTTTGTGAACGCATCTTTGCCGTCCCCTGGTCTTCCCCGGTATCACCGCCTGCAGATCTCTTTCATCCGTTTCACATCCGCCCTTGTCATTTCCTGCCGGGAATATCTCGCCTGTTCATACAAAGCGGACATACCGATGGTATTGAGCCTTTTTTCCCACTCCCTGGCAGTGTCCATGTCCAGCCGTCCTTTTTCCTCCCGGGAACGGGCGGCGGCCAGGAGCTTACGCTTATATAGTTTCCGGATACGCTCCCTGCCGGAAAGAGCTTCCAGAATGCTTCCGTTTTTTGTCCTGGTGTTTTTTTCCAGTTCGCATTTTTCCCGAAAATCCACCGCATCGCCCAGCTCCATACCCCAGTGCCGGGAACGCAGCCTTCTGTATTTCAGGATCAGCTGAATCAGTTTCAGAATCAAGAATGCAGCCAAAGCTATCATGCCGCACACAAAGGCCGCGGTGAGAACGAATTCCAGCACCTCCCAGAGCCAGAAAGTCCCCCCTGCCTCCGGCAAAGCCATTTCCCCCATGTTTTCCGGGGGCATTTCCTCCACAATGGGAAGGTCTTTTTCCTCTTCCCCGGCAGAGAGTCCGGACAGCAGGAACCGCAGCAGACGCAGCAGTAAAGCTTTTATGGGTTCCAGAATACCGGCCAGCCACGCAAACCGGGATGTGACAAATAAAACCACTGCCCCGAACAAGGTGTACCCCAGCACCAGCCCCATACCGGAACGAAACATTTCCGCCGCAGGCAGGACTCCCGCCGAGCTCTTGTTCAGAATCAGAAAATCCGTATAAAGGTTAATATAGGAAGTAATATAGCTTAAGGCAATCCCTGCGATCAGTCCCAGAACATAGAAATGGTCCCATGTACTGATTTCAATATAATGCACAAAAAGAATGGACACCACCCCTATTCCCACTCCCACGGGCAGATGTACCGGACCGGAATAAATTTCCGTATGCTTTAACCGCAGTGTCAGGGAATATATCATATAACCCAGCACACACAGCACATAGCCGGTTCTGGCCGCCGGAATATGCGTGGGAATCAGAACAGCCAGGGATGCCGCCAACAGATGCGCAAGCACCAGCGGAATCAGACGTTTCATTTTACAGCGCAGAAGATAAAACACCATGGGGAACAGACTGCACAGCGCCCACGAAAACACCCCCGGTTCCCCTTCTCCCGTCAGATTCCTGGAGGCACCCATGACCAGCAGCGCCAGGGGAAAAAGAAACCAGTGGTTCATCTGTTCCGTCAACAGTTCGTTGATTGTCCGGATTTTGTCAAGATTCATTACCTTCCCGCTCCTTCCTGCCGCTGCTCCTTTTCATTTGCAACAATGCGGCTCCAAACGGTCCTGCTTTCCGGAAAAACCGCCCGGGCTCACCGGATGCATGGCCAGACAGGACACAACCGCTCACTCTTCAAAATGGATGACTTCCACAGCCTTTGCCAGTTCCGGCGGAAGTTCCGGTTCCGTCCTGCCGCACACCGGATAATACCACACAAAGGAATTTCCCTCCTCCCGGTACCGGTTCAGAAGCTCCGTAAAATCATCATACTGGTTCGGGGCCACAAAAAAGGTAAAGCTTCCCTTTCCGTTCCGGAACAGAATTTCCTCGAAATGCTCCCGGAAATCCGCCGCAGGCCGCTCCACATCCACCCTGGCCAGCGCCCGGTAGATAGTATCCATCTGCCCTGCCCCCGCTTTTGCCCGGACGGACACGGGATGACCGGTGACAATGTCCACGCCGTTCCCATGGCAGGAAACCTGAATTCCCTGCCTGAGGAAAAAGAGGCACAGCGCCGCCACAATCCGCAGGGACATTTCCACTGCAGAATCCTTTTTCAGAATATTGTCATCCTGAATCTGGAAAAAGACCCTGACACTTTTCAGGGCCGTATAGTTTTTCTGGTTCACTTTCAGATCCCCTGTTCTGGCCGTGGCCTTCCAGTTGATGCTCCGCATGTCATCATAGGGCTGGTATTCCCGGATTCCCCGGTATTCAAAGGGATCTTCCAGCAGATGACGCCTGGAAAGGATTTCCCCGTTGATCTGAACCAGGGATTTCCGCAGCCTGGCGCTGTCAAAAGGTCTGGGATACACATAGAGTTCGGTTTTTACCTCCACATCCGCAACCAGCTGGCTCAGAAGGAACAAATCCGATGCCACCAGGCTGACCTCGTCTATGGTGTAGTATCCCCGCCTTCCCCCCTGGAACTTCAGGGTGCGGGTGACCCTTTCCCCGCCGCCGATCCGGAAAATATCATTGCGGTAAAACTGATCCGTGGTGCGGGATCCTTTTTCCTGGTCAAAAAGCAGGTGACGGTCGGTTTTAAATTTTACTTTCAGCATGGATAAAGGCAGGCGTTTCTTATTTTCCACCACTTCCTTCAGTTCCCCCTGCCCGCCCTCAAAAATATGGCCGGTTCCGAAACGGACAGTCACATGCAGATGTTTTTGCCAGATCTTTTCATAGACATATTTCTGAACCAGCAGCAGCCCGAAACCAATCAGGCCGATTCCCACCAATGTTATCATCTCTCAAAATCCTCTGTGGGCACCGGCGTGGCAGCCAGGATTCTTTCCACCAGCTTTTTGCCCGCGTCTGTGCTGTCCGAGCCGTAACCCAGCACGATTCTGTGGGCCAGCACGGGCACCGCCAGCGCCATGATGTCATCGGGAATGCAGTAATCCCTGCCATCCAGCCATGCGTACGCCTTGGCACAGCGCAGCAGGGCAAGATTTCCCCTGGGACTCACGCCCATGACAGTTTCTTCTCCCTTTCTGGTGCCTTCCACAATGTCCACCATGTATTCCCGGATGCATTTATGTACAAATACCCTGGATATTTCTTCTTTTGCCCTGGCAAGTTCCGCAAGGGTCAGCACACTCTCCAGCTCCAAAAGGGGCTCCCGGTCCATGTATTTATCCAGAATGGCAAGTTCCTCTTCCCTGTCCGGCAGTCCCATGGACAGACGCATGGTAAACCGGTCCATCTGGGCTTCCGGCAGGGGAAAAGTTCCCGCCGTTTCCACCGGATTCTGTGTGGCAATCACAAAAAAGGGATTTCCCGGAACATAGCTTTCCCCATCGATGGTTACCTGCCGCTCCTCCATGCATTCCAGCAGGCCGGCCTGGGTCCTGGGGGTGGCGCGGTTGATTTCGTCCGCCAGCAGGATATTGGTGAATACCGGACCCTTTCTCAGGACAAACTCGTTCTTCTGTCTGTCATAGACATTCAGGCCCGTGATATCGCTGGGCAGCAGATCCGGTGTAAACTGGATTCTGGAAAAATCCGCGCTGATACTTTTGGCCAGGGTCTTCGCCAGTTTCGTCTTGCCTGTCCCGGGCACGTCCTCCAGCAGCACATGTCCATCCGCCAGCAGTGCCGTCAGAAGCAGGCGGGAAGTCTGTTCCTTGCCCACAATGACCTTCGCAATATTGGAGAGTATTTTTTCCCCGAAATTTTTTCCATGATATTCCATCTGATCCCTCCGGTAAATGAATGATATATGATATCTTTCATGAATAAGAAGTTGTTTTGACATGGATATTTTAAAACAGTTTGACGGAAAAATCAATGGCCCTTTGGAAACTTTTGGTATGGGTGGAATGTCCCATGACATATTCTCCGTCCAAATCCCATATTTATAAATAAGCTTCCAAAAGCCGCCGGAAAAGTATTGATTGGGGTATGAGCATGAATAACATAGACATGGAACAGAAACTGCAGTTGGTGCGCCAGGTACGCTCCCGCTATCATGAAGACCAGTGCGATATGTCCCACAGAGAACAGATCTTATACGGAAAGAGCAGCATTCCTGCCGACAGGCTGGAAACTGCTTCCCCCTATGATGATGCTTACGGAGATATCCGGCAGCCCCAGGGGGAAGGCTTCACTTTTTTTAAGCTGCGTCTGTGGGTGGCCATTCTTCTGGCCGTGGGTGTGATTGTCATGGACAAAAACAATATCAGTGTGGCCGGAATCACCACGGAACAGATATTCCAGGCGATTTCGGCCGACTATGAGGAAATGGTGGAGGACTGGGCCGAGGCCATTTCCCGGAATTTATAATGTGCCGCACAAATATGCGCAGGCATTTAAAATAGTGTCTCTCTTTTTTCCGGCAATCAGGTAAAAATCAAGCTGTTTTTCGGCTTCCGCGTACAAGTAAGATCCATAGGCCGGAATATCACAGCAGATCACCGGTGATACCGCCGCCATGAGAATGCCGTAGCCTTTATCCGAGAGAAGGAAAGGCAGCTCCCCACTGCCGTCGGAGAGATACCGGGCGGCTCCCCTCAGCGGAATCACATCCCGGGTTCTGGGACTGATGCCGTAAAAATGCTCCTCTTTTGTGGGTTCCAGGAACTGCCATACGCGCATTCTGCCTCCTGCACCGGGCTCCAGCTGACGGCAGTCTCTGCCCCGCTCCGCAAGCAGCAGCTTTTTCCCCCTGGAATTTCCATCTTCCATGGCAAGATAACGAATGGCGCCGGTAGTCTTGTCCACCTGCAGGGCCAGTTCATCCGTGGTGATCTCAACCATACGCCCATTGTCCTTATACATCCAGAAGCGCTCCGTCCTGTCGATGGCAATCCCCGGATGCACGGAGTGGTCCGGCTTCCCGTTTCTTGCAAAGCTGATCCGCATAATGGCGCTGCCCACCGGTGAAATCCGCAGGGTGCCATAACGGCTCTGAAGGTAGAGCCCGTCGGCTTCTTTGGAGACCCAGCGAATGGACAGATCAATTCTGGCATGTCCGGGGGGACGTAGTTTTTCCGTGGGCGGAATGTCCCCGAATGCGGGCAGGGGTGTTTTTCCCTGGAATACCGGCGCATGTGATGTCCCTGCTCCGTTTGGCCCAAAACGTTCCGGCCGGGCCGGTTTTCCGGGAACAGGCCCCGCCCCTGTGTTCCCCTGACGTCCTGCAGGGCCGGCGCTTTCGGCAGACAATGTCCGGCCTGTATGCTCCGCTGTCCCGGCATGCCCGGCCCCCGGAAAAGCGGCTCCTTTGGCGCCGGAAGGTTTCCCTGCAGAATACAGGCTGGTTAGAGGGCTGGGTGCAGAGGGCGCCTGGGAAACCTTGGGACGGATCACAGGACGTCTATCTTGACTGTTCTGGTCATTTTCTGTCTGCCCCGGCTGACCGGCCCGGTCTTTTCTTTCGCCCCCGCCCCGGGATTGACTCGCCGGGTTCCCGGAACCCGGATGCACATGGCAGGTTTTGGAAAGGGTCTCCCTCTGTTTTCTCTCCTCCCGGGGAGGTATGGGATCCGCGATAAGTCCTGTGAGATTTCCCGTGTGCAGCACACAGAGTTCATGAAGGGCCCGTGTGGCTGCCACATAGAGCAGTTTTGCATGCCCGTCATCCACCGGGTACTCTTCTCTCTCCGGATTCAGAATCAGCACGGTGTCAAACTCCAGTCCCTTGGTATATTCCACGGGAAGTACCATGATACCCGCGCCGAACTCTGCTTTTTCCAGATCGGTTTCCATGATCTCAATATACCGGGACATGTTTTCCGCCGCGCGTTCCGCCCCCTGCCGGTTCCTGCATACCACCGCAATGGTGTCAAAACCTTTTTCCTTCCATTGTCTGCAGACATTTGCAGCCTCCCGGAAAATATCCGTCTCGCCGCACTGTCTCACATCCACCTGTTCCCCGTGACGGATGATGGGTTCTACCGGATAGGAGGAAAAACGGCCGTGATGAAGTATGTTGGTGGCAAAATCCGATATTTCCACAGTATTACGGTAACTTTTTTTCAGAATTCCGAAATTGTCCATGGGGTCCGGAAGCAGTAGCTTCCGCAGTTCCTCCCAGTCATTGAGTCCGAAGCCAAAGTGAATATTCTGGGACACATCGCCCATGACAGTATAGGTGCAGTCTTTGATGCAGAAGTGAAGGCAGGAATATGCCATCATGCCGAAATCCTGGGCTTCGTCGATGACAATGTGATGGGCTTCGCTGATCACCTCTGTCTCCTTGATTCTCTTGTAGATATAAGCCAGGGCTGCCAGATCGTACACGTCAAATTCATTGCCCACAAGATCCGCTTCCTTCCCCCGGCTGATTTGTTTTTCCAGAAACTCCCGGTATACCCGGTATATGGAACCATTCCACTCTTTTCCGCCGTATCGTCCCCGGTAAGCCTTTAATATGGCCTTTCGTTCCGCCTCGGTGTATTTCACGCCCTTTCCCAGAAATTCTTCCTTTATTTTTCCTGTCAGACGTTCATTGAGCATATTGATTTTATTCTGCATGGATACCCTGGGATTCTGGATAATATAGCGCTCCACTGCCTTATCTTCCATCAGCAGTACCAGATGGGCGGGATTGACAGTTTCTCCAATGGTCTTGTCATAGACGCCGTTCCTACCGTCCTGCAGGCCTTCCACAAACTGTCTCGGGTTTAAATAGACCGACTCCCTGAGAATACTGTTCCACTCCAGTTCGTCACAGTAGGCCTTCAGATCCTCAAACCAGCCAAGACTGCCCTTTATGCCGCCCCTGCTGCTGTTCTGCGACTTTCGTATGACGTATTTTTTTTCGTCCCAGTCCTCGTACAGGAGACGCACAAACAACTGCTCCATGGTCATCTGGCGCACTCCGTACACATCCAGGTCCGGCAGCACTCCGGTGATATAGTTTAAAAGGATTCTGTTGCTTCCCACAATGTAGAAATCATCCGGCCGGAACCGCTCCTGGTAATTATAGAGGATAAAGGAAATCCGGTGCATTGCCACCGTGGTTTTTCCGGATCCTGCCACTCCCTGCACAATAATATTGTGGTAGGGGGATTTCCGGATAATATCGTTTTGTTCCTTCTGGATGGTGGCCACGATCTCCCCCAGCACGGCCTGTTTGTTTTTCGCCAGGTATTTTGTCAGCAGTTCGTCATTGGCCACAACTTCACTGTCAAAATAGTCCAGAAGCTTTCCCTTTTCAATCTCATAAGTCCGCTTCAGCTCCAGGTCAATGTTCATCTGTTTGTTGCCGGGAGCCAGGTAGCTGCATTTTCCCAGCCCGTTTTCATAGTAGGCATTGGCCACGGGCGCCCGCCAGTCGATTACGGTCTGATGTGTGGTGTCTTTGGAAATGCCCCCCTTGCCGATGTAGAGTGATTCCTCTTTGTCCAGTGTCTCATCATGAAAAATAATCCTTCCGAAATAAGGTTTCTCCCGGGCCTTTTCATTCCTCTCCAGGACGTGCTTCATCTGATCATGCAGAGTGATACTGTTTTCCAGAAGATTGATCAGCTCCGGATTGTCATCATGGAAATGATCCAGCATCTCGTCAATCTCCTTCCGCATGCTGTCAACCTTCTCCCCGTAATAATTCAGGTTGTCATGGATGACAGAAAGGGTCTGTGCCAGAAAAGCTTCTTCGTCCTTCCGGGATGTGCCTGGAAGACTTCTTTTTCTCTCTTGGTTCATTTGGAGTCTCCTTCCTTTTATTTCCGCGGGCAACGTGCCAAGTGACTGCCTGCAGGCATTTGGCCACTGCCGCATATAACGCAACAGTGCAGCGACCTGTCTGAACTGTTATCGTTACAACAACATTATATAATAAAAATAAAAAAACACTAGACTTTTCTTTCATTATTTGGTAAAGTGTTATATAGAGCCGTGCCTGAAAAAAGCTACCGTTTACCGGTAGCTTTTTAACGTTATTACCCATTTGATTCTATTCCGTATACACCACTTTGCCATCACATATGGTTGTGACCACTTTTCCTTTCAGCTTCCAGCCCGTAAAAGGGGTGTTGGAAGCCCTGGAGACATAATTTCCGGGAATCACCTCCGCGGAAGTGTCCACCAGGATCAGATCCCCGGGTCCGTGAATGTCCAGATATCCCGCGTCCAGATGATACAGTTTTGCCGGATTGGTGCTCATCAGCTCCAGAAGACGCCGCATTGTCAGGCATCCTTCCTGTACCAGCTTTGTAATTCCCAGGGCCAGGGCCGTCTCCAGGCCGATA
Organism: uncultured Acetatifactor sp.; assembly: GCA_910577185.1. GTDB lineage: Bacteria > Bacillota > Clostridia > Lachnospirales > Lachnospiraceae > Acetatifactor. The sequence continues at coordinate 1,041 of CAJTLR010000084.1, read as the reverse complement.
ATGCCGCTGGGCGCCTTTGTGATGTCCTGCGCTTTCTCTTCCGCCGTGTGCGGGGCATGGTCGGTGGCAATGATGTCTATGGTTCCGTCGGAAAGCCCCCGGATAATCGCCTGCCGGTCTTCCTCCTCCCGCAGGGGCGGATTCATTTTTGCCAGCGTTTTGTACTCAATGGCCGCCTCTTCCGTCAGTGTAAAATGATGGGGCGTGGCTTCCGCATGTACCCGTATCCCCTTCTGCTTTGCCTGCCGCACCAGCTCCACCGATTCTTTTGCGCTGATATGCTGGATGTTCACACTGGCCCCTGTCCCGGCTGCCAGTTTCAGGTCTCTTTCTACCAGCCTGGTTTCCGCCTCCCTGGGAGAGCCGCCGATTCCGAAAAAGGCGCTGGCTTTTCCCCGGTGAATGCCGTTTTCCGCAATCAGCGCAGGGTCTTCTTCGTGAAAGCTGATGGGCAGTCCCAGATTTGCGGCTTTTTCCATGGCACGGCGCACTATGGCTTCATCCAGCAGAGGGACGCCATCGTCCGTGAATCCCGCCGCGCCTTTTCGGGCCAGTTCCTCCATGTCAGTCAGCTCCTGTCCTTTCATTCCCAGGGTCACATTGGCGCAGGAGAGCACATGAATGCCGGTATTTCTGCCCTTATCCAGAACTTCTTCCAGAGTTTTCACATTGTCAATGGGAGGCCTTGTGTTGGCCATCATCACCACCGTGGTAAAACCTCCCTTTGCGGCGGCCCCTGCCCCGCTGAAAATATCTTCTTTCAGCGGAAAGCCGGGATCCCGGAAATGCACATGAACATCCACTAACCCCGGCGCCACCAGCAGCCCCTGGGCGTCAATGACTTCGCAGGGCGTTCCGGGACAAAGTCCCCTGCCTATATCGGCAATACGTCCTTTTTCAATCAGAATATCGTATTTCCCTTCCCTGCCTGACTTTGGATCTATCATATACCCGTTTTTTACCAATAACATCGTTCCACCTCGATTCTTTACTATGAAACAGAATCTTGCGGGGGATAAAAAAGCGCAGACTGTCCCTATA
>CAJTLR010000083.1 GCA_910577185.1 uncultured Acetatifactor sp. | reverse complement strand
GCCACAAAACTACATTTTTTCCTCGGCGTTTTCTTACATTTTAGCACTGGCGATGACACACGGAGTGGCTGCAGCTTATTGTGTCCGTTCTAGCCGGTCTGGCGACTGCCATCCCTCTGGCTATCAAACTGGTGGAGTATGTCCAGAAGGCTGTGAAGGAGAAGAACTGGGGCAAGATTCTGGAGATGGTCATGAAGTACATGGCGACTGCCGAGGAGAAGTTTGACAACGGCGCAGACCGTAAGGAGTGGGTGCTGGCTATGGTCAAGGCTTCTGCCGATACTGTTGATTATGATATCGACATGGAGGTTATTAGCAAGCTCATTGACGATCTGTGCAAGATGAGCAAGACAGTTAATGCCCCTGACGAGTCGGAGAAGGCAGGTGGGTAAGCTATGAGTATCCAGGAAATTGTTGCAAGCAGTGGTGGCGCCCTGCTCATTCTGATGACATTGGTTCAGATTGCGCCTATCAAGGTCAATCCGTGGTCTGCTATCGGGAAGATGATTGGGAAGGCACTGAACGGTGACGTGATTGCGAAGTTGAATGAGGTGCAGGGCCGTCTGGACGAACATATCCGCATCGACGATGAGCGTAATGCGGATGCGCACCGAGTTCAAATCCTGCGTTTCAACCGGGAGCTTTTGCAGGACAATATCCCCCATACTCAGGAGGATTTCATCGAAGCCCTTTCTGAAATTGACTTCTATGAGCGCTACTGTAAAGAGCACCCGGAGTACGAGAACAACCGGGCAGTGTTGGCGATTCAGAACATTGAACGAGTATACAGCGAGATGCTGGAAAGGCATAACTTTGGCAATGCCTGAAAATAAAAATAGGAGAGTTACTTGCGGTTGCAGGTAGCTCTCCTTCTTTTTACGCTTTACTCATTCGTTTCAATATCTCAACCTCAGCACGTTCTTTCTCCTTGGTCCATTTCTTCTCACTAATATTCTGCAAGCCGTTTGCAGCCTTCGTAATTCGCACATTGCATCGGGCAAAGTAATTGATGTGGTTGCACGCTTACAACATCATTGATAATGATTTTACCACAAATCAATGCTCTTGTAAATGAACAACTGAATATGTACACGCCCAAGTTTTCAACGTTTTCATGGGCGTAGAAAGTCATTGTACCTTGATTGTATAGCTTTTCCGTTTCTGCTCCAGAAGTCCGGCATATTCCTCCCGCAGAGACTTGACGGAGGGCAGCTTTGTGATCCCCAGCTCGTCAAAATGTTTCTTCGCCGCCTGGTGCAGCAGGATTTCCGTTTCATGCGCCGCACGGAATTTTTTGCTGTACCCAGCTTTCCGGTACTCCACATAGGCCGCCCGCGTCTTGGCATAATTGACGATCTGTTTCTGCAGCTCCCCGTTGGCGGCCATCTGTGATTCCAGTTCCTTGATCTGTACCGATAACGCATTGAAGTTGGCGGTAGCGGCATTTGATTTTTTCTGCAAATCCTCATAGCTCATATCGCCATGCTCTTTGAGCCAGATCACCGCCTGGGAGAGCTGTTTTAAGTTGAACACCTTCGCCCAGCGTTCATACCCCGGACCTTTGCCGGAACGGATTGCCGCCTCAATATCCACCAGCAACCCGACTTTGGAAACCGGCTTTTGTGGGGAGGTACGGCGGGGTTCCACCGTCCGGGTGCCTGCTATCCGTTCCCTGATGGCCTGCTCGGTATAGTCGCCTTTCAGCGTGTCACACCGGGTATACCGATCTTCCGGCGACAGGCGAAAGCGAAGGTGTTTTCGATCCCGGTTGACTTCGATCCCTGCCGCCTCCAGCTTTTTCAAAAGTTCTTCAAAGTCCTTCGGCTTTTCTTCCAGGGCAGCGTCGATAGCCCAGCGCAGCCGTTCCTGGCGGGAAGGCTGTTTCTGATTTCCCATCCATGTGCCGTAATGCTCCCTGCTGGGTTTCGGATTCTCCACAATGGAAAGCCCATGCTCCAGGCACAGCTTGTCATTCATGCGCCGGATCGCCCATGCGGAGCCCCAGAAGTTGCGGAATTTTTTCTGGCAGTCCAGCGTCGTAGAATTGATAATGATGTGGTTATGGACATGGTGCTTATCCACATGGGTGCAGACAACAAAGGCATGGTTTCCTTTGGTGAGCTTCAATGCCAGCTCCCGCCCGATCCGGTTCGCTTCTTCCGGCGTGACCTCGCCAGGCTTAAATGCCTGCCGGAGATGGTAGGCAATCACATCATCCGCGCCCCGGTCACGTCCGGTCAGGTTCGCATACTGGCGCTTGGATAAAAGGAACTCCGCATCAGCAGTCCGGGTGTCGCACTCATAACCATAAATGAATTTCCCAAAATCAGTTTTCTGCGGATTCTTTACATAGTCAATGATGTCCGCTATGGCCGTGGAAACATCCCGGCCTTTCCCGACATGTAGCGGCATGAGCCGTGTGGTTGCCATCCCTTCACCTCCTTAATGAGAAATTTTCCCTGTTACCGTGCCGGCTCTTTATTCACTTTTGATTTATCACTGTGCGCCGTCTGCTGCTTGGCATTTTTATTCAGGCTGTCACGCACGGACGGTTTCTGTTCCTGGGCCGGTGCACACTCCCGTCTGGCTTGGGAGAGAAACAGGTCGGTAAGTCCGGGATTGCAGCGGTCCACGGCAAAGCAGACATTCCGGTCATATCCGAAACCGTCCTTATCCTCACAGACCGGGACCGTCTGCGCCCATGCTTTATTGTCCCGTGAAATACGCCCGTCGTAATCTTTCTGCCGGACCGTGTTGGCAAGGACATAAAAAATCCGGCCAGGATCAAACTGCTGTAAGACCTGCCGCACACATGCCATGCCTAAACGGTTGTCCCGGTAGTTGTCCGCTATGGCCTGTTCGATTGCCTCCCTGCACGCAATGTTTGCTTTGTGGGAAGCGTGGTACTGGTCCAGCTCCTCATGCTCATGCGCATAGGCGGCAGAGTGAAAATAAATTGGCGTTGTGTCTTTCAATGAAATCCCTCCAATCAAAAAGCTGCCCTGACAGACAGCCATAATTATAGAAAAAGGGCGGGGCTGCCAATGCGCCCCGCCAAAACTGTTTAACCAAATATAAAATCTTTCAGGGCGCCATTTACGCCGCCGATCATGCCGACCAGCCAGGCCGCCGCCATCGGCAGACCGTATGGGCTGATAAGGAACGCGATCACCAGCCAGGACATTCCCGGCCAGAACCCGGCTGCGAAGAACAGCGCCAGCGCCGCCAGAAATACAATCCCTGATAAAATCCCCAACACAGCGCCGGAAACCACAACAAGAAATTTGCAGAACAGATAAAGAATCCCTGTAACCATTACAAAGGGAAGTGCCAGCAGTTTGCCAATCAGACGCATACGTCCGCCTCCTTTCCTAGTCCCATGTCCGTTTTTTCAGGACATCCATGTATGCCCGAAGGGTATTTCAAAGAGAAGAATATTTACCCCTCCATTAAAATTTTACCGTGCCGGCCTGCGGAAATCAACGGCCTTCCTTCCTGTTTATGAAATGTTCGCAAATTTCCGAAGCAGCTTATCCATGCCGTCCCAAAGGCCGTCCAGACGGGTGTGCAGATCCTCCACATCGGCGGCGTAAATACTCCCGGCCTCATTGGCGCGTCTGGCGTACTGGTTCAAGTTATTGGAGCAGATACGAAGGAGCCGTATCATTTCCTGGATGTCGCTCATATCCAAATGAATGATATAACCGTCCACAGCCATCTTGCGCAGATATGCGGAGAGGTTGGTAATGCCGAGTTCCGCCATGCGCCCCTTTACCAGCTCCGCCTCCTGTTCAGACATGACGAATTCCACCCGGACGGATTTTTTGTTATTCCCGGCTTTCATCGTTCCGGCTCCTTTTTATGTGAGGGCGCTTTAGGGATGGAGGCGGCCGCCGACTTTGCTTTTTCCAGTTTTCCCCGCAGGGTGTCTTTTTTCAGGCTGTCCATATATTCCTGGATATTACCGGGCTTTGCATGGTAATCCCGCTTAACGTGCTCCCGCCGCAGGATTGTTTGTAATTCCCGTTCGCTTTCCGGCAACCAGGCCACACATTTGGAAGTTCCATGCTCTGCCTTAAACATGTTGATCTGCTGCATATAAGAATCATGGGGGAAAGCCGCCTGTGTACCATCCTGGAACAATACCGATACTTTTTCAATCGCACAGGACAGCAGCTTGACCCGTTCCACGTGGGCGTGATAATCGAGAGGCCAGATACAGCCGGTGGCTTTCCCGTTCTGTATGCCGTCCAGCCGGATTGCATACGCCAGGATAGAATCTTTCGTCTGCTCATGGTAAAACCGCCACACCTTATTTTCATGGCTGTCCTGCAGGTAGACATCCCTTTCCCATAAACAGTAGGTACCGCAGGTTCTGGACATCCATAAAAGCTGTTCATTCTCCCCATTTTTGCAGGCCGCAAGATTTTGTATCAGTTCCCTGTCAATATTAAAATCGTCCTTATAATGCTGCGTGTGCAGCTCTACAACCTGCCCCAGAAAGTCCAGCACGTCCACGCCCTCAAATTTTACCGCCGCCATCAGCGTTCCCTTTCCGGCACGGGCGGCTCTGCCTGTTTCACCTCATGCTCCGGGCGTTCCGCTTTCAGCCGCTCCATCAGGGAAGGCTTTTCCTCCGGCAAAGTCTCCGGCGCAAGCTCCCGGATTTCCTCATAGGTCTGGCCGTCCGTTAAGTCCGGGCGTTCCGGCGGCACATTATCCAGCCGGCCATCCAGCATATTGTAGTTGCCGGTCTGTCCTTCCTCGTAGAGCTCCGCATTACGCAGATAACTCTCCGGCGCCTGGAAGGACTGTCCGGCGAACAGGATTTCCCTGTGGGGCGTAAACTGTGAGAGCACGCCGTCCCGAAGCCTTGCAAATTACTCATACTGGCGCAGGGTAAGGCCACGCTCCAGCATTTCCGCCTGGGTATGCGCCCAGCCCTCCCCATAGAGAAAATAATACATATCCGGCTGATCGCAGACAAAGCACAGGGAGCCGTCCTGATTGTCATAATAGGACGCCTGCATATCCTGACAGTGGCAGCGTTCCTCGCACCCCAGATACACCCGGTTATCTGCACCCAGCATGGCGACCATGCCCGCATAATTGCTGTGGACCGCAGAGCGGATTTCCACTAATGGGTCCGTCTCCGGCATAACCTGTCTGCCGGGAATCTCGTTCCGCTTTTCTGCCGCGTCATTTCTCGGCGTCACTTCCTCATGGGCACGGGCATCCAAATCCGGCTGCGCCTGTGCGGAAGTCTTTCTGACGGCGCCCGGCTCCGGGTCCTTCTCCTGTGCGTAATAATGGACATTGGCGTTGGTCCTGCTGTTCATTTCCCCGGCGTAAGCCTCCGCAGCCTTGCGGGAGTCAAATTCCAAAGGCTTTCCGTTCTCCTTGCACCACGCCTCGGCATGGCCGAAGATAGAAGCGCCGCTGCGGACCGCCCACACGCCGTATACTTTTTCTTTTCCCATCCTGATCCTCCTTATCGTTCCTGCTGCTTTGCCGGTTTCTGCTTTCTGTCAGGCTCCGCCGGCTTTGTTTCCTTCATCCGCTGCCGGACAGAGGGTTTGCGATCCGGTTCGTCCACAGAGGTGATATTGACATACTCGCCGATAATGTTCAGCGCCTCATGGTAGCTCCCGGAGGCAAACACCCTGTCCGACATTTCCTTTGCCTGCTCCGCCATGCCGTTCCTGCGTAGGGTCCGGGAGGCAATGCCGATCAGGTTAAAGACATTCCCGTCCTGACCGATCAGCGCACAGTCCGGTTTTTCCGGCTCCGGTGAAGGTTCTCCGATAAAGCCGCCTAACCGGTTCGGCACAAAGTCGGAAAGCCAGGTGCCCCCGAAATCCGCATGGGTCTGTAACCGCCACACGGCAAGTTTCCCTATATCCAGCTTTACATCCTCGAAAGGGTAGAGCAGGCAGGTAAGCTCCCCATACTGGAAAGTGGAAACATCCTCAAATTTACTGCCGTCCTTCAAGATCCCCGCCTCGGTGAGCATGTCGTTGATCCCGTCCACCCATTCCTTCAAATCCCCTCCGCAGCCCTGCAAGATCAGGCCGTCCTTGCCTTCCATGCGCCGAAGGTCCTCTGTCGTGATTGTTGTGATACTCAAATAAACCGCCTCCTATCGTTCCTGTTGATGATTGGTTTTCTGCCGGACGGCTTTTGCCGCCGGCTGTTTCTTTAGCTGCTTACGGACGGAAGGCTTTGCCGCCGGCTGCCACATATCCGTTAAGATGGCAGATACCGGCTGTTCCCATTCCTTCCCGAACCCTCGGATCACAGTCCCGTACATGATTCCGTTATCTGCAAACATCTTCAAAGTGTCAAACGCCCGGTCGAATAATTCTATATTTCTTGCATCCACGCTGGGCGCAAAATGGACCACCCCCACGGGGTAGTCCCCTCCGGCGCCGACCCATCCCCGGACAAACGCGTCATAATCCTTTGTGACGCCGGCAGCCGCAAGCTCACCGGCATGGCTGGAATCCATCAGGCTTGTCGCCGCATACTGACGGCCTAAGACCAACAGCCCCGTGTCCGGGTTATACATGAAGCGCCGGTTGTCGATCTGCTGCATGTCAATGGTTTGGGTCCGCGTGTCGATCCGCATAATTTCCGGCACGATTGGTATTTTTATTCTTTCGATAGACATCCCTCCCAATTTTTCTGTCTGTCCGCAACTTAGAGCTGTTTCAAGGCGTCAGAGTATTTTTATACAGTCGCCTCTCAAACCGGTTCCTGAAAGCCTTTAAAATCAAGCCTCTTTTGGGTTAAGTTGCGGACATATTACCCTTAAATTTTTCTGATCCGGCGCTTGCGTTCCCGCTCGGATTTCCGTCTGGCAAAGGCACGGCAGGAATCCGAACAATATGCCTGGCTCGTGGTGGGAAGATATGTTTTGCCGCAGACCGGGCAGGTTTTCTGTTTCAGGGAAGTGTCCTCGCCGGTAACGGCAGATTCCAGCGCCGGCTCTGTCGGCAGCACCGCCTCCCGGAAATACCTGCAAAAAGAGCCGGTCCACCATTTATGAAGCATATAGCAGGGGCAGTCTAAGGGGAGGCAGAGCCTATCCCGATTGTCATAGTTGGCGCAAAGGTCTGTCACCAACCTTCGGATCGCCGCCCGTTCCTGCCTGTTTAATTCCCGTAAGGGCGGCCCGTTCATTTCCCCCTGCCTTTCTTAGCTGGAAATTCCAGCCGGAAATTCACATATTTCCCGCCCGTATCATCCAGCACCACCACTGCGTCATAGGTCTTTCCCGTCTTTTCGCTGTAAAGCCCGGACATGGAAACGCGGCCCTCTTTCAGAAGGGCCGCCGCCACAGACTTTGTTATGGATTTTTTCTTGCCGGAAAAGAATTTATTGTCTTTCCACAGTACAAAGGCACAGTCCCGGTTATCACAAAAGAATCCTTTTTTACCCTCATATACGGTTCCGCCACAGCGGGGGCAGGTGCCGACAGCCTCACGCCCATTTCCTTTTGCATCCGGGAACAGGCCGGCAAAGCGTTCCTCCGGGGCGGTATGCTCCTTTACCAGCGTCCGGCTCATATCCGCAATCTGCTCCATAAAGGACCCTGCATCCAGTTCGCCGCGTTCCACCTGCTTCAACATAGATTCCCATTCTGCGGTGAGCATAGGCGATTTGATATTGTCCGGCAGCACCAGGATCAGGTTCGTACCTTTTTCCGTTGGAATAAGCTGCTTTTTCTTCCGCTGCACAAATCCCGCGGAGACCAGTTTTTCCAACGTGGCCGCACGGGTGGCCGGGGTGCCTAATCCCTTGCGCTCGGCATCCTCCGGCATATCCTCGGCCCCGGCGGTCTCCATAGCTGCCAGAAGGGAATCCTCCGTATAGTGTTTCGGCGGTGAGGTTTTACCTTCCCGGACACTGGCAGAGACCGTTTCAAATATCTGTCCTTCCTGCAGCATGGGAAGGGAGACATCCGTATTCTCGTCATCCTCCGGTTTGAATTGTTTCAATCCCATGCGGTAGAGGCGTTCCACTTCCTTCCATCCAGCCTGTAATACCGTCTTTCCTTTTGCTGTGAAGGAACGAGCCTGGCAATCCAAAATTGCCGTCACCGCCTCAAACCGGTGTACCTGGGCCGTGGCAGAGAGCAGCCTTGCGATGATCAGCGTCAGTACATCCCGCTCCCCGGAAGGAAGCTCCGTCAAATCTGTCCGGGCAATCTCCGCCGTAGGGATAATGGCGTGATGGTCTGTAACTTTGCTGTTGTCCGTCACCCGACCAATATCCGGTTCCCCGGCGCAGCCCTTTCCGAAAGGCATATGATCCCGCAGCCAGAGAACCAAGGAAGCGACAGTTGTCTGCATATCTTCGGTGAGATACTGGCTGTCCGTCCGGGGATATGTGACCAGCTTTTTCTCATAAAGGGACTGCACATAGTCAAGGGTCTGCTGCGCCGTATAGCCATAAATACGGTTACATTCCCGCTGCAAAGTTGTCAGGTCATACAGCCGGGGCGGCTGCACCGTCTTGATCTGTTTCTCCACGGACAGCACGGAAACATTCTGCCCGTCACAATCCATACGAATTTTTTCAGCTTCATTTTTCCCGGACAACTTTTCGCCGGAGGCAGTAAAGCTGCCGCAGGTGATCTCCGGCACGTAAAAGGGCCTGCTCGTAAATGCCTGAATATCCGTCTCCCGCTGTACCAGAAGGGCCAGCGTGGGTGACATGACCCGCCCCACATTCAGCGTAACGCCATACAGCACAGAGAAAAGCCGGGTGGCGTTAATGCCGATCAGCCAGTCAGCTCCGGCCCGGCAGACCGCCGCGTCATAGAGCTTATCATAGTCGCTGCCGGGACGCAGGTGCTCGAACCCGTCACGGATTGCCACGTCCTCCATACTGGAAATCCAGAGCCGTTCCATCGGTTTCTTACATCCGGCATGTTCATAGACCAGACGGAAGATCAGTTCACCCTCACGCCCGGCATCCGTAGCGCATACCACCGATTCCACCCGTTTGTCCTTCATCAGCCGGCACAGAAGGTCAAGCTGCTTTTGCTTGTCCTTCGACACCTGATATTTCCATTCTTCCGGCAGGATCGGCAAATCACCATAGCGCCATCTGGCATACTGTTCCCCGTAAGCCTCCGGCTGCGCCAGCTCCAGAAGGTGCCCCACGCACCAGCTCACCAGACACCCGCCGCCCTCCAGGTAGCCGTCTTTTTTCTCATTCGCACCCAGGACCGCCGCCAGCGACATGGCGACGGAGGGCTTTTCCGCAATCACTAACTTCATTCAAATAACCTCCATTGAAATAAAGGCTTTATAGCAGCCCTTTATATGCTCGGTTCCTGTTTGGTTTTATGGCTTTCCCTGTGGCTCTTTGCATCCTTTTCCTGAACCTTTGCTTTATTTTCGGAAAGCCTCTCTAAAAGCCCTTTTTCCTGTTTCCGTCCCAGGGTTTTTGCTGCCCGGTCAAAATACTGCACCTTATCGGAAAGTAAATCCTCTGGCAGCACCTGGGAAGCATTGACTTCCCTGACCATATTTTCCAGTTCTTTTGTCTGCATGTTCCCGTTATCCGGCACAATTAAGACCTCATGGACGGATGATGGAAGGACATAAAAATCGGAACCAAGCAGTTCGCCGATTTTATCCAGTACGCCATCCCGCGCCAAAGCCCCGGCTCCATCCAGTTTGCTTTGGTTCGTCAGGACATACATAGGCGCAGCGCCAGTTTCTGCCGGTTCCTGTTGGCTGAATAAATTCGTAGGTTTGGCAGAAAGCATAAGCTCTGACATCACATCATCCATTGTATAGAAGCAGACAGGGTTCCGGGCATTTTCCGCTGTAACAGCGTCATGGTGAAGCTGTTCCGGTGTAATCCCCCATAGATTCAACATGTCATTTGTAACAACAGCGGAAGCCGTTCCGCTGCTGTCCTCCATGATCTGAATCCGGTAAGTTGCCGTCAGTTCCCCACATGCGGTACAGGGTTTATCTTTCAAATATTCCTGGTTCTTTTCCGGGTCGCACAGACGGATAGCAAGCATCGGCCTGGCTGTTTCATAATCCTCCAGTCCCTTCACGTCAACAGGAAGCTTCAAACCGCTCTCCATTTTTATCTGTGCGATTTCCTTCATAATGTCCTCCATCGGACGGCCTTTGGAAAACTGTTCCTCATAGTGTTCCAGATAAATGGCCGGCGCAACTGTTTCATTATTTGTACGGATAATAAGACCTGTAAGAGTACGGTCATTTCCTTTTGTGACTTTTTCAAGGGTTATCTTTGCATCCTGGCAGTCTGCCGGCAGATATTCCCGGATATGGTTTTTGATATTTTCTGCAAATTCCTTCTTCATTCGTTTTCCTCCCGTTTCCTATTTTCCAACCATTCATCTTCATGCTTTGCGGCCTGCAAAAGACACATCAGAACAACGCCGGCAGACATCCCTCCTGTGAATGTAAGGAAGTGTGTAATCATGTTCCACATAAAAAATCCTCCAAAAATTGGTAAAGAAAAACGCCCACTGGAAAGCAGGCGTATCATCAAGTATCAGTTATCTATTCTTTTATTTTTTCCTGCTGCGGGCTGTCCCGGCAGAACAATCTCCCCGACCGGGATTTCCCGCAGCTCTTTTTTCATCTGGTGCACAAACCGGATCGTCCTGACCGTGCCGCCTTTTTCCCTCCCGTCATACACGGCGATCACCCGGTCCGAGTGCTCGGCCATGTAGCGGTTCCGGTGGGAATAGACGCTGGGGTGGTATTTCTCCTGCATGACGACAACATCCGCACATGCCTCCAGCATTTCATAGGTCCGTCCCTTTTCCATCAGGTTATCCAGCCGCTTTTGATAAGGGATAACCGCAATCAGCTCCAGCGCCGGATTCGTCTTTTTCTTTTCCAGCACGAACTCTGCAAAATACAGGTCCACGCCGTCCGCAAAGCCGCTCATAAAGCGGGTGAACCCGTCCGCAACAGCGCAGTCAATCTCACGCCGCAGCGCCGCCTTTACATGGTTGATTTCTTTCTGCGGTAAATCCCTGTGCCCGGTGACACAGCATGTCTTTCCTTTCATCTGTCTTTTCCTCCATCCGATAGTTAGTATTCTTCACTTTCAAAATTATAATAGATTTATTTTAGCGTTTCAATGTAAACACCCTTTTTTATTTTGCGAATAAGGGAAGGGTGTAAGGTACAATCTATTACAGAATAGGAGGCAGAGGCGATGTATGAAGATTTCGTCCCGGAACGGCTGGCAAAGCTGCGGACACAGAAAGGCGTGTCTGCACGCGATATGTCCTTGTCATTGGGACAGGCAAATAACTACATTAACAACATTGAAAATAAAAAGTCCCTTCCCTCCATGCAGTCCTTCCTTTACATCTGTGAATATCTGGGAGTGACGCCCCAGGAATTTTTTGACGAAGGGAACCCGGCCCCGCAAGCCTTAAAGGAATTTATCGCAGAGGCAAAAAAACTGGATTCCCGGTCAATGGGTTATATCCTCGACATTATGAAAGAACTGAACAGCAAGCGCTAAGGCGGCCAGGGTGTTGGCCGCTTTTACTATTCTGTAAATTTTTTTCGTGCCCCCTTGCATAAATCCCCCAAAGTGGATATACTATAAGTAAGAAAGTAAGAACTTCTAACTTTCAAACTTAAAAAGGAGATGATTCTATGCTGGCAGAATTACGCCAAAAAGCCCAGGTCACGATACCAAGAGAAATCATTGTAAAGCTCGGCTTGTCAGAAGGCGACAAACTGGACATTTTCGAGAAAGACGGTTCCATCTGCATCATGCCGGTGGTGGTCTATCCAAAGAACACCCTGAATGAGCTCCGGGAAGAAATTGACGGGGTAAAAGCAAAAATCGCATCCGGGGAACAGCCGGTCTTTGACAGCGTGGACGCCCTGTTTGACAGACTGGAGGCAGAATAATGGCGTATGAGTTTACCTTTACGCCCCGTTTCCAAAAGCATTTCAAGGGTCTGGCCGCCCAGGAGAAGAAGCAGCTTAAAAACAAGCTGGAACTTCTGGCTGAAAATCCTTCCCATCCGTCGCTGCGGACCAAACGCATCCAGGGCACCACGGACCTTTTCGAGTGCAGCGTCAACATGGACATCCGCATTATCTGGTATTACGAAGGCGATAAAATGATTATCCTGGTAGACGTAGGGCATCACGACATATTAAGGCAATTTTAAGCAGCGGGGCGGTACGCTATGACGGCGTACTGCTTTTTGCTGCCTTTCTTTTATTGTACCCTGCAATCCTCCTGATATGCCCAATCCCACTACCGGCGATAAACCAGGAATCACTCCCGGAATGTCACTTTTTTATTTTCCTGTACTTCCAAATCCGCCTGCGCCGCGCTGCTTACCCAGCTCCGAAACAAAGTCCGCAATGACGACGGGGGTGATCACAAGCTGCCCCACGCGGGAGCCTTTGGAAAGCTCCTGGGTCTGGCTGCTTACATTGCTGATGATCGCGTGAATCTCCCCGCGGTAGCCGGAATCCACTGGCGGCAGCTCACAGACCAGCCCTTTTACCGCCATACTGGTGCGTGGGAATACATAGCCCGCATATCCGTCCGGCACTTCAATCCCGAACCCAAGAGGGACCTTTGCAATCTCGCCCGGCTGTAACGTGCAGTCATAGGGCATGTAAACATCCGCGCCGGCATCGTTCCCATGCGGACGGAAAGGGCGGCGGTCCTCCGGCACGCCAAAGTCGATCAGTTTAATCTTCATGCGCCGCCTCCTTCCGAAAGCGCCGGATAGTCCGTTTTCAGGATGTCTCCGGGCGTCATATCCGCTTTCAGCATGTTCCCGCAGGTCATTTTCCCCTCCAGGCATTTGTCCTTTTGGCAGAAGGGACCTGTAAGGCCGGGGGCAAACAGCGCCGGGCTTAATGTATGAAGCTCCTGCCAGATTTTTAAGAGCACGATCCGGGTCTCGTCCGTATTGCGCCGGCATACCCGCTGGCCGATGATGTGTTTCCACTGGTAGGGCGTGGCGCTGATAACCAGCACATTCCGAAGCCCCTGGGGTGTGGCATATCCCGCCGCGTCATGGCCGATTCCCTCGGCGCACAGCTTTTCGTAACAGTCCATGCCTTCGTGGCAGCTTTTTAAGTACAGTTCCCGGACCGCAGCCGGGGCGGTGATAATCTCATAGGGTATGGCAAAATCCGCCTGCCCCGCATAATTGCTGTACTGTAAAGACGCGCTCATAAACTTCACTTCGTTCTGGTGCCGGGTGATCTGTGAAAGGAACCTCCGGCTTGCCCCTACAACGGCGACGGTGATCACCGCAAATTTCTGGACCGTCGGGTGGGGAAGGGCGCTGATGGCCGCCACAGAATCGTCACTGAACGATTTTTCATAAAGGGCCGTCAGTTCGTCCATTGTGGCGATCTTGTGGCCCCTCTGGGTGAGCCGGGCGGCAAAGACCATGTTTTTCTCGGCCTCCGAAACCGCTTGGCAGTTCAATATTTTTACTTCAATCCGTCTGATTGGTATGTCCCTCCTTTACAATGGCTTTCAGCAAGAACAGATAGTTGAGGCTGTCTGTGATCTTTTCCTCCCATGTGCTTATCCCGTAATCCGTATCATTGTCAAAGCACATGTCATACAGGGAGACGATATGCTTCGCCAGCATCCCGGCAAGGGCGCGCTCCGGCGTGGTATGCTGCAAGGCTGCCGCCGCCTTAAAAGCCCCCAGCCGGTCCGTATCGTCCCCGGTGTATTCCTTCGTTTTCTTCTGCAGTGTGTCGGCACAGAGCCGCACCTGCCCGTCAAATACGGCATTGACTTCCTGCTGTGTGATATGGCATCCCTCCTTTGAAAAATGGTTTGTCCCGAATACTGTATAGAATCCGGGACCGTTTTACTTGAAGCAGAACAAAATACGCATGATATCCCTTATCCGCTGCATTTCAGGCGCTCGGCAGATAAATCCAGTCGTGCATCAGGCACACGCTGGGCTCGTCCTCCCTGGGTATCATGTGGTAGGTACATTCCCCATACACGGTCCGCTTGTCCTCGATCTCCATTCCGTATGCCTTATAGAAGCGGTATTCCAGGTTGGAAATGATACAGCGGAGCGTCTGCAGCGCCTCCCGCTGCGGGGTCACGATCAGGTCCCGGTCAATGCTGCGCTTTAAGAACAGCAGGGATTTATAAAGCTGTACCTCCGTCCGGTAAGGGCGGTAATCCTCATGCTCCAGCCAGCCGCTAAAGGCCACCGGCCCGCTCTGGACCACATCACGCTCCGGGTGGTAATACTCGTAACAGTCCAGGTTTGCCGTATTCAAAAGATAGAGCATTTCCCGGACCTCATTCTCCGGCATGTCATAGAACCGCAGAAGGGAGCGGTACAGATGGACGTAGCCGGGTATCGAAACAATGGCATTCACCATAAAAAATCCTCCTAAATAGCAGGTGCGGGAG
>CAJTLR010000082.1 GCA_910577185.1 uncultured Acetatifactor sp. | reverse complement strand
CCGAGTGGAGCATGGGGCTGGACCTGCGGATCCTGCTGAGGACGGTGAAGGTGGTGTTCGGCAGGGACGGGGCCATGTGAGGGGCACCGGGGATACAAAAACCGGAAAAGACGGGGCAGCCTGACAAGGCCGGGGAGAGCCGGAAAGGGAGATACCATGTGACATGGAGGCCCGGGAATGGCGTGTGCGGAAAGCGGTAAGAATGATTCCGGGGAATGCGGAACCGGAGAGGATAGGTCTTGTGACCGGGCCGGCGGTGTAATATATGGAAAAGAAAATGAGGCTACACAGTATATGGAGAGGAAGGCCGTGAAGAAAATACTTCATATATCAAAATATTATTATCCGTTCAGGGGAGGCACGGAGCAGGTTGCAAGGGACTGCGTGCTGGCCCTGGGAAAAGACTGCTGGCAGATAGTTTTTTGCTTTAACCATTTAAAAGGAGACCGGGAAGACATGGTGGACGGAATCCGGGTGGTACGCTGCGGCTGTCAGGCCAGGGTGGCATCCCAGTCCTTGTCGGCATCCTTTGGCCGCAGGCTGGGACGGATCATGGATGAATTTGGGCCCGACACGGTAGTGTTTCACTATCCGAATCCTTTTGCGGCACATTTTCTTCTGAAATACCTAAGGCCGGGTGCAGGTATACGTCTGTTGACTTACTGGCATCTGGACATTACGAGACAGAAGATTCTGGGAAAGCTTTTTTTCGTCCAGAACAAGAGGCTTCTGGCCAGATCCTGGAAGGTGATAGCCACAAGTCCCAACTATGTGGAGGGAAGTCCTTTCTTAAATGAAATAAGGGACAAGTGTACAGTGATACCCAACTGTATCAGCAGAGAAAGGCTGGAGTGCACGCCGGAGACGGTGGAGCAGGGCCAGGAAATACGGGGGCGGCACCCGGGAAAGATTCTGTGCCTGGCGGTGGGGCGGCATGTGGCGTATAAGGGGTTTTCATACTTGGTCAGGGCAGGGGAGATGTTGGACGAAAGATTTGAGATATACATAGCGGGGGAGGGGGAGCTGACCTCGAAACTGAAAAGGCTGGGAAAGAGGAATGGGAGGATTCATTTTCTGGGAAGGATAGACGACATGACCCTGAAAGCCTGGCTCTGTGCCGCGGACATTTTCTGTTTTCCCTCGATTACCAAAAATGAGGCCTTCGGGATAGCGCTGGCAGAGGCAATGTATTTCGGAAAGCCGGCTGTTACGTTTACCATACCGGGAAGCGGAGTAAATTATGTGAGTATCGGTGGCGAGACGGGGCTGGAGGTAGAAAAACAAGACCCGGCAGCTTATGCGGAGGCGCTGGGAAAACTTGGGGATCATCCGGAAATACGGGAAAGATACGGGAAGGCGGCAGCGGGAAGAGTGAGGGAACATTTCATGTATGAGCAGTTTTGCAGGAATATCAGGGAACTTTTTCTGGAGCAGGAATAAGCCGTAACCGGACAGAAATAAACATACCGTAGTTGCCTTGTATCGTGGGGAGGCCGAAATGTATCTGATTAACGGAAAATATCTGGAACATAAAGTAACCGGGGTGGAACGCTTTGCAGGGGAACTGGTGGGCCGGCTGGACCGGATGATTGGAAAAGGGAGGGCGTGCCTGGCTGTATCGTCGGGCGCAATGGAGGTACCTGAACTGGAAAATATCGACGTGGTTATGGTGGGAAGGCACAAGGGAAGTCTGTGGGAGCAGCTGGAACTGCCATGGTATGCTGCAAGAGGCGGATATACACTCATAAACCTATGCAATACGGCGCCGCTGCTAAAACCGGACATCACATGCATCCATGATATACAGCCCCGGGTTATGCCGCAGTTTTACAGCCGGAAATATAAGATATGGGCAGTGCTGAATCTGGTAAATGTTTTCCGGAGGGCAAAGACAGTTCTCACGGTGTCGGAATTTTCAAAATCAGAAATCAGGA
The DNA here is from genome assembly GCA_910577185.1 of uncultured Acetatifactor sp. Lineage (GTDB taxonomy): Bacteria > Bacillota > Clostridia > Lachnospirales > Lachnospiraceae > Acetatifactor. Next base: position 13,842 of record CAJTLR010000082.1, on the reverse strand, counting down.
AATATTTTCGGCCCCGGATGCCATTGAATGTAATTTATAACAGCTGGGAGCATGAGTCGCGCATTGAGGCTGACGAAGGGGTTTTTAAAAAGTTTCCTTTTCTGAAAAATCAGAATTTTTATTTTGCCATGTCCAGCATGGCGCCAAACAAAAACGTGAAGTGGATAGCAGAGACTGCAAAGCTTAACCCGGAGAAATATTTTGTTGTGTCCGGCAATGTAAACAGGAAAGTGTTCGGTGATGCGGAAGGTACAGAAGGTGTGGAAAACTTTGTTTTTGCCGGCTATTTAAGTGATGGCGAGGCAAAAGCCCTGATGTCACGCTGCAAGGCATTCTTGTTTCCTACCTTTTACGAAGGCTTTGGAATTCCTCCCATGGAGGCACTGTCCTGCGGTGCGGATGCGGCAGTTTCGGACAGAAGCTGTATGAGGGAGATATACGGGGATGCGGTGGCATACATAGATCCGGACATTCCCTGCGAAAACATGGATTCCATTGTTTTTCCGGGGAAGGAGAAAGGACAGAAATTACTGGAAAGATTTTCCTGGGACATGTCTGCCCGGAGACTGCTGGAGATTCTGGAAAGATTTGGGAAATAGAAAACAGAAAGACAGGCAGTTGTCAGACTGCCATGAAAATGATTTGAAATGCTGAAGGGATGAAAATGAATTTTTGGAACGGTGCGGCAGACTTGAAAGTAATGATACTTGGGGGAACGGTGATTTTATTGTTCTCCATATATATCTGCATGAAAGTTTACCATAAAAAGTATATATTTTCACTTTACAATATAGGGATTTTCACGGGAATATTTATGGTCTGCATACTGCCGTTTATGTATGAAGACAAGGCATGGCTGGCTTTTGGAAGGGACAGTGCAGCCCCGTTTTATAATTTTTTGAACAAAAATGCAGTCATAAACCTCAGCGGGATAATCATTTTTTATGTGGTTCTGATGATTTCAGAGTTCAGACGGACTCCGTCAAAGTCTGTAGTGGTCAGGGTTATCAGCAAAAGTATCGATGTGAGGGTCATCGGTTTTATATTTTGTACTGCAATTGCAGGATGGTATGTTGTTGTTTTTATATATAATGGCACATTGCCTCTTCTTAACGGCAGGAGAGATTTTTATAAGGACAGCAGGATAGCCAATGTTCTGTATATTTTATTTTCCAGTATGATTCCTACACTTACGATTTATTACGGTCTGTTGTTCTGCAGGGTGAAAAATCGAAAAAATCTGGTATATCTGCTGGCCGGTTCTGTCACATGTTTATTCTCCGGAAATAGGAGTGATCTGCTTATGGCTGTGGCTTATCCCATGGTCCTGGTGATGATATACAGACACGGGAAGAGCCGGATAAACAGTACGATAAAGATTGTGCTGGGAATACTGGTGATTTTGCTGGCAGGGCTGGCAATCAGCTTATTCAGAAGTCAGGGCAGTACAAATATTTTTTCCATGTTTCAGGAATTTGTGTACGGCAATACATTCAGTGATTTGAGGGATGGGGCCTATATTTTATATGGATATGACAGTAAATTTGACTCTTATTTACTGGGAAAAACATATCTGGCAGGCCTGATGTCTTTTATCCCTTCTTTTCTTTCGGACTTTAAGCGTACATGGGGCTGGGGATATTTTTCCACCGCCACATTGCTGGGGATGCAGGACCATTATGGACTCAGGGGCGGCAGCTATTGTGAGCCGTATCTTAATTTCGGATATGTGGGTGTGGCCGTGGCAGCCCTGGTTCAGGGAAGATGGCTGGCATATAGGGAGGAAGTATTTGACCAGTACCTGGAAGGAAAAAACGGAAACTTCGAGAAAAAATATTTGGCAATGAGTGTGGCAGGGCCGTTGTTTCATTTCATGGCAAGTTCAAACGGCCTGAGGACATTTTACATCAATTGTCTGCTGCTGGTGGGTTCTTCCGCATTGTACAGAATCTGGATATTCCTATCAGGTAAACATAAATCAGAATAAAGTCATTTGGGAGCTTAATTCTCATGAAAAACCCAATGACTGCATTTATAAAGCTGCTGATTTGAAACCAATGATAAGTGAATGCATGGACATGGGACAAGAGGGTTACGAATATGGATTTATTCAAAGTCGCTGTCATCATAGTTAATTATAACGGTATAGAAGATACAAGGGAAGCAATAGAAAGCGTTCTGAAGCAACAAGTAAAAACACAGATCATAGTGGTGGATAATGCATCGGAGGGATATGAGGCGGAAAAACTGGAAAAGGAATATCCGAAGATAAAAGTTATCGGATCAAAAAACAATCTGGGGTTTGCAGGAGGAAACAATTTAGGCATTGATTATGCTTTGGAAAAAGGATATGAGTATATTCTTTTGCTCAACAACGATACTGTCATCCATAAAGACATGATCCGGTATTTGCTTTCGGAAGCAGGTGAGAATATCGTAAGTGTTCCCGCAATGTATTTCTTTTCTGATCCCGGTATCTTATGGTATGGGGGCGGTAGTATCAATAAATGGACGGGAAATGTTTCTCATCTGGTGCTGACGAAAAAACAAAAATGCAGTTTTGCTACTGGCTGCTGTATGCTGATTCACAAAAATATATTGGAACGTGTAGGGAAAATGGATGAGAATTATTTTATGTATTGTGAGGATATAGACTATTCCGTCCGGCTGAATCAGGCCGGTATCGAGATTCAATATGTTCCGGAAGCAAAGCTCTGGCACAAAGTAGGGAAGGCATCCGGTGGAAATGAGTCTGCATTCAGCCTTTATTATGTGTCAAGAAACCGGTTTGCATGTATTAAAAAGTTCAGAGGCTATTTTCGGGGTACAGCATTTCCTTATGCCCTGCTGACACGTATTATCAGAATGTTTCAGCTAATGCAGAAGGGAAGGAAAGAGTGGAGGGCATATTACAAGGCAATTGCAGATTATTATGGAAATCATTTGGGGAAGGCAGATGAAGTAATATGAAGAGTAAAAACGCAAATGTAAGGGGGGATTTGTTTGAAATGGTATTTCAGGGTGGTGACGGGAATGATGGAATTTCCGCCAAAAGCGTTCAATCGCGTGAGATGGCTGCTGTATGCTAAAACATTAAAAAAAATAGGGGTGAACTCACATGTGGGCAGCGGATTTTCTGTGATCGGGGCAGTGTATATCTCTATAGGGGATCATTTTATTGCCGGGAAAAATCTCCAGCTGCATGCGTTTGACGGTTATAAAGGGAACATGTTTGACAGCAAGCCTGAACTGGTGATTGGAAATCATGTGACCATAACGGACAGGTGTTATATATCTTGTGCAAAACAGATTGAGATTGGCGATGGAGTGCTTTTTGGGCCGAATGTGTTTGTTGGCGATAACTTTCATGGAAGTATTTCCATGGAAGAAATAGAAATACCACCCAATGAAAGGCAATTATTCCGGAAGGGAAATATCAAAATAGGAAAAAATGTGTGGATTGGGCGAAACGTGTGCGTAATGCCGGGAGTTTCGATTGGGGATAATTGCATCATAGGGGCGAATGCGGTGGTAACGCATGACATACCGGTGGACAGTGTTGCCGCGGGCATACCGGCAGAGGTTATCCGTAAGCTGATGTGACAAAGAAGGACTGGATGCCGAAGAAATCGTGAATTGTATCGGAGGATATGGAGGAGAATGACCATTCGGGAAGTGGAAAAGGCAGCCGCCGGGCTGAAGGCAGCCATAGCCGGAGAATTGCATGGGAACAGAACGGAGAATGCCCTGAGCCTGATATCTAACTGTGCGAATCTTTTGTACCAGACAAATATACGCTACAGGGATGAGGATCTGGAGGGATATATCCGGCAGATTGCCAGTCTGCCGGGGCTGGGGCCGGACCGGGAACTTTGTGCGGGACACATGGCGGAGGAGAGACTGATTTTTTATGATGGTTTCGGGCTCAATGACCGGGGGCTGGCACAGATATATCTGCTGGCATTGTGCAGGTGCAGGGAGGTCTGGTATATCACGGATGAGAGACAAAAAGACGCAATACCGGATATTCTGGACATTCTGGGACAGTATGGGGGGAAGGCAGTTTTCCTGGAAGGCAGGACACATCTGAAAAACATACGGCAGCTGTGCGGAATTGTCAGGGAGATCCGGCCGAAGCATTTTTTCTTTTACGGGAAACCGGACGACGTGACCGGTACTGCCGTAATGTACCGGTACGGCGGAATTATGGTCAGATACCAGATTAATCTCACGGACCATGCCTTCTGGCTGGGGGCCGGCGCCATTGACAAATGTATCGAATTCCGAAATTACGGCGCCTGTATTTCCATGGATTACCGGGGAATTCCGAGAGAAAAACTGGCGCTGATTCCTTATTATCCAGTGATACATCAGGAGCGGGCGTTTCAGGGATATCCCTTTGCCTGCGGGGAGGGCCGGAAAGTCATTTTTTCGGGAGGCGCTTTATATAAGACCAACGGTTCGGGGGACAAGTATTATGAAGTGGTTGATTCTATTCTCAGAAACCATGAGGATGTGATATTCTGGTACGCCGGTACGGGAGAGTCGGACAAGATGAAAGAGATTCTGGAAAAATACCCGGACAGGGCATATCTGACGGCAGAGAGAAGGGATTTATTCCAGGTCATGAAGCACTGTTATTTTTACCTGAGTACCTATCCGGTGGCGGGGGGCCTGATGACCCAGTATGCGGCAAAGGCGGGAAAGGTTCCGCTGACCCTGCGCTTTGACCACAGGGATGGTTCCCTGATCAACATGGAGGAATTGGGAATCTTGTTTGACACCGTGGAGGATGTGTGCAGGGAGGCCCACAGGCTGCTGGAGGAAGAGGCATACGCATCACAAAAGGGAAAGCGTATGATTTCATCGGTGATCACGGAGGAATGCTTTGACAACGCCGTGAGAGATCTGCTGGATGGGAAGACATCGAAATTTACAATCCGGTACCGGCCCATTGACACGGAGGCGTTCCGGAATCTTTATCTGGAAAATATTGACAGGAGGTGTTTGCATGAGATGCTGGCCAGAAAAGACAGCACCGTGCTGCTTCGATATGAACCGGCCAGATTTTTCCCGGGGGGGGTACTGAAACTCAGGAAGAAACTGTTCCGAAAGGCAAGACAAGTTCTGCAGGCAATGGATGGGGGCCGGCATATGAAATAAGCGTGGTGGTGGTGACATACAGACCGGCGCTGGAGAAGCTTCTGGCCACACTGCGGTCCATAGTGGTGCAGCGGGATGTGGCGCTTCAGATTGTGGTCACGGATGACGGATCAGAGGAAAATTATTTTGAAGAGATCAGAATGTTTTTTGCAAAGGCAGGGTTTAAGGATTACCGGCTGGTGGAAAACAGGACGAACAGAGGAACCGTCAGAAACAAGTATGAGGGGCTGAAAGCGGCTTCCGGGAAATATGTGAAGGGAATCAGCCCCGGAGACCGGCTTTACCGGGACAATACATTGCGGGACTGGATTGACTTTATGGAACAAAACGGTCTGCGCTGGTCTTTCAGCGAGGCGGTGTATTATCAGGAAAGGGATGGAAAGATTACACCGGTCCGGGTAAAGGCCCATCCGGATGACCTGAAACCTTATAAAAAGAAGGATGCGGATCAGTGCCGATGGAATTATGTTGTTCTGAGTGATATATCACTGGGGGCGGTTATGCTCAGCACCCGGGAGCTTCAGCTGGAATACTGTGCCCGGATAGCGGACAGGGTGTTTTATGCGGAAGACCATATCTGGAGAATGATGATGTTTGAAGGCCTTGTGGGAGGATACTATCAGGACTATACGGTGCTGTACGAATACGGCAGCGGAATGTCAACCTCAGGAAGCAGGATATGGGAAGAGAGACTGAGAGCGGACTGGGAAGCGGCAGACCGGATCCTGTTTGGGGAAAACAAAAAGGCAGATGCTTATCAGCGCAGGATGATGGCGGCATACCGGCTGAACCGGAAGAAGGGCAGGCTGGTAAGGCTTCTGGTCAAAGGAAAGCTGAGGCAGAAAATGAAGGAAAAGCTGTGGGGAAGAATGACAGTGGACACACTGCCCCGGCAGAGGGGATGAGGAAGGAGAAAAGGAGATGCATGTGATAAAGTATGCGTTCCAGCAGCATGGTGACGAGAGGGGAATGCTGATCGCGCTGGAAGAGTGCAGGGATATCCCTTTTGAGATTAAGCGCATTTACTATATGTATGATACCCAGGAGGGAGTGCATCGGGGACTCCATGCGCACCTGACACTGGAACAGATCCTGTTTTGTGTACATGGCTCCTGCAGGGTGTTGCTGGACGATGGGCAGGAAAAGAAGATTGTGACCCTGGAGACGCCTTACGAAGGGCTGTATGTGGGCCCGAAAATGTGGCGGGAAATGTATGATTTTTCTCCGGGGGCGGTGCTGATGGTAGTGGCGTCAGAGCCGTACAAGGCAGAGGATTACATACGAAGTTATGACGAATTTCTGAAGATTGCAAAGCGGGATATGGACAATGCCGAAGTTTAAACTTTTTCTTGAAAATTTCCTGGTTTACGGAATCGGGGGGATCATCAGTAAGATCATTCCGCTTGTGATGGTGCCTGTTGTCACCCGCCTGATGCCGGACTCCGGCTATTACGGAATCAGCGATCTGTCAAACACGGTGGTTTCCTTTGCCAGTTCCCTGGCTGTCATGGGCATGTATGACGCCATGTACCGCATGTTTTTTGAACGGGATAATACAGAATACCGCAAATCCGTGTGCTCTACCGCACTGTGCTTTACGGCGGCAACATCAGTGATTGTGTTTGCGGTCATGATTCTGTGCCGGAACTGGATTGCGGAGTTGTTTTTCCGGGATAAAAAATATGCTTATATCGTATATCTGTCGGCCATGGCCACTCTGGTGGGAGCCACCAACAGCATAATTTCCGCACCCACCCGTATGCAGAACAAAAGGAAGATTTTTCTGGTCACCAACACATTGAGTCCGCTGATCAGCTATGCGGTGACGATTCCCATGCTGCTGGCAGGGTATTATACCATTGCACTTCCCCTGGCAGCGGTGATTTCGGGAGTGACCATGGAAATGGCGTTCGGGGTTCTGAACCGGGGGTGGTTCCGGCGGGATCAGTTTGACAGGGAGATTCTGAAACAACTGCTGGTAATTGCGGTGCCGCTGCTGCCCAATTTTCTAATTTACTGGGTTTTCAATTCCAGTGACAAGGTGATGCTCACGAATCTGGCCGGGGTGGGGGCAGCTGGGATTTATTCCGTGGGTTCCAAGCTGGGACATGCCAGTCAGCTGATTTATACGGCTTTTGCGGGAGGCTGGCAGTTTTTTGCATTTTCCACCATGAAGGAGAAAAACCAGGTGGAGAGTAATTCCAGAATATATGAATATCTTGGACTGGCTTCCTATGTGTGTACGGCGTTTTTATGTGCCGTCAGTTATCCGGTTTACAGGTTTCTCTTTCCGGAGGAATATCTGCCGGGATATGTGATTGCGCCGTACCTGTTCCTGGCGCCCCTGCTGCAGATGCTGTACCAGGTGGGAAATAATCAGTTTCTTGTGATAAAAAAGACCTGGCCCGGGATGTTTATTTTGTCCGGCGGGGCCATTGTGAACATCCTGCTGAATCTGGTTCTGATACCCGGTCTGGGAATAGAAGGGGCCGCCATTGCCACACTGGCCGGATATATTGTGACGGATGTGGTGGATATGATAGTACTGACAAAATGCGGGCTGATGAAAGTTTCCCTGAGGTTTTGGGGTGCAACGGCGGGTATCATTGTTTATTTCCTGCTGTGGAGATTATTGTTTCCCGGAGGGACCGGGGCAGGTCTGTCGGGCAGCTTTGCGCTGTGCATTTTGTTTGCCGCATTGTACCGGGCCGATCTGGCGCTGCTGGTAAAAGCTGTCAGACAAAGGAAGAGGGAAGGAAGATAGGAAGACCGGAGGGGAGATTTGCGGCTTTGGGCGGAGAAGCCCTGCATGCCGGACAAATCCGGTCATGGAAAAAAGCCGCATGGAAATGAGGAGATATATGGAAAAGAAGAAAGTGATCATCCTGGGAGGAGGCGGTATTGCGTCCATCGCCTCCTGGATTATGGACAGAAGAGGGGACGCGGAGGCTGTGGGCCTGGTCAATGACATTGTGCCGGTGGGGGAATGGATAGGCACCAGGAAAAAACTGCGTGTCATGGGTACTTCGGAGGATGTGGCGGGATATATCCGGGATACGGATTTCTATTTTTTTATTGCCTTTCACGGCATGCAGAGAGAGAAGGAAGTCTACGAAAAAATCCGTGGATTTGGCATTCCCGGGGAGCGTCTGTACTCTCCCATTGACCCGTCAGCGGTTGTGGCACATGACTATTCGGTCATCGGAAAAGGGGTGATGGCAGGCCCCATGTCACAGATCGGACCGGATGTGGTAATCGGGGACAATACCGTCATTCTGGGGAATGCATTTATCGGCCACGACACGCAGATCGGGGAGTTCTGTCATATTGCCACAAATGCGGTGCTGGGTTCTTTTAACAGAATCGGAAACGCCTGCCACATCGGCATGAATGCCACCCTGCGGGAGCGCGTCCGGGTGGGAGACTATGGACTTGTGGGCATGGGGAGCGTGGTGCTGAAGGATGTGGAAGAAAATACCATAGTGGCGGGAAATCCGGCCCGGCTGCTGCGCAGGAAATGAAGGGAAGGGTGCCGGAGGCAAATAGTGCCAGGGACACGCCCGGGCCTTTATGGATGATGGTGCGGCTGGCCGCATGGGGGTTTAGAAAGGAAAATATGAAAGCTGCAAATCTTGGAAATTATTTTGAAGATTTTACTGTGGGGGATGTGGTGGAACATTCCCTGTCGAAGACTGTTTTTGAGAGTGACAACAATCTGTTCAGCCTGCTCACCATGAATTATCATCCGGTCCACACCAATGCGGATTATGCATCTGTACAGCAGCATGGGAAGATTCTGGTGGTGGGAACTTATGTTTTCAGCCTGGTGGTGGGAATCACGGTGGCTGACATCAGCGGAAAGGCAGTTGCAAATCTGGATTATGAAAAGATAGAGCATCTGGCTCCGGTATTTATCGGGGATACCATATATGCAAGGACAGAGATTCTGGAATGCAGGGAATCGCGGAGCAAACCGGACCGGGGAATTCTCTACGTGGAAACCACCGGGTACAATCAGGAAAATATCAGTGTACTGCGGTTCCGGCGGCATGTACTGGTAAAGAGACGAAAAACGGACTGAATTGGGAGGCGTAAGATCATATGGCATGGGATGTGCGGCATGAAAAACAATACAGGAAGCTGCGGGAAGAGGTTTATGCGGCAGGCGGCAGGGAGAGGCAGGAGGCCCAGCATGCCAGGGGCAAACTGACTGCCAGGGAAAGACTTGGTTTGCTGTTTGACGGAGGCCTGTTTGAAGAAATAGAGATGTATGTGAAGTCCAGGGTGGAACTGGGAGAAGTGAAAAAGCAGCATTTTTCTGGTGACGGCGTTATAGCGGCATATGGGAAAGTGAACGGCATACCGGTTTATGCGGTGTCCCAGGACGCTACCATAAGCGGCGGGGCCGGGGGTGAGGCGCATGTGAATAAAATCTGCAGAACCCTGGAACTGGCCATCAAAAACCGCCGCCCCATAGTGTATCTGTGTGACAGCGGCGGGGCCAGGATTGAGGAGGGGATCATTTCCCTTTCGGCGTACAGCAGGCTGTTTTACCTGAATACACAGGCGTCCGGGCTGATTCCGCAGATTGCCGCAATCATGGGAAACTGTGCCGGCGGTTCCAGTTATTCCCCGGCCATGTGTGATTTTATTTTTATGGTCAGGAAGACCGGCCAGTTTTTCATTACCGGCCCCCGCGTGATCAAGGCCCTGACCGGGGAAGACGTGACCATGGACGAACTTGGAGGGGCTGAAGTACATGGCAGGTACAGCGGACAGGCACATTTTGTCTGCGGGGATGACAAAGAATGCATTTCCGGAATCAGGAAGCTGCTGGATTACATAACATGCACCAGGAAAAAGTATGAAAATAGACGAAAAATCGACTATACCGCGGAAGGGAAATCCATAGAGGATATTGTGCCGGAATATAAGAAAAAGTCCTATGATGTGAGGGAGGTTGTGGGGAAGATCTGTGACGACGGGGAATTTATGGAAGTGCTGCCGGACTTTGCCGCCAATCTGGTGACGGGATTTTGCAGACTGGATGGCAGGACCGTGGGAATTGTGGCGAACCAGCCCCGGGTCATAGGGGGATCCCTGGACTGCGATTCCGCAGACAAGTGCGCGAGATTTGTCAGGGTCTGCGACTGTTATGACATTCCCGTGCTTGTTTTCGAGGATGTGCCGGGATTTTACCCCGGGTCCAGGGAAGAGAAGAAAGGAATCCTGCGCCACGGATGCAAGATGCTGTATGCGTTTGCGGAGGCCACGGTGCCGAAGATCACCGTGATCATGCGCAAGGCGTACGGTGGTGCGTACTGCGCCATGAACAGCAGGGAGCTTGGGGCAGACATGGTGTTCGCATGGCCCATATGCGAGATTGCCGTAATGGGGGCGGATGGCGCGGTGGACATTATGTTCCACAGACAGATTCGGGAAGCGGTGGATCCGGAGGTGTTCCGCAAAAAGGAGATAGACAGATACGAGGAGAAGTATCTGACCCCTTATTTTGCCGCGGCTTACGGCATGGTGGATGAGGTGATCATGCCGGAGGAGACCAGGGACAGGCTGGTGAAGGCTTTTGCCGCCCTGGAGAACAAACAAGTGCAGGTTTATGAAAAAAAGCACGGAAATATCGCGTTGTGACAGGGAAGGAGAAGAAAGCAAATGGACATGCTGCTGCGCAGTTTTATGTTTGTTCCGGCGTATAACCGGAAATTTATTGAGAAGGCGCTGGGGAGTGACGCGGATGCTATCATTCTGGACATGGAAGATTCGGTTCCGCAGGATAAGCGCTCAGAGGCCAGGCATATCATCCGGGAATACGGTGCACAAAAAAGGCTGAAAGAGAAAAAAAGTTTTATCCGGATCAATCCTATGGGAACTCCTGACTTTGTGGAGGATATTTCCGGGCTTGTCATAGACGGCCTGGCGGGTTTTATGCCCTCCAAGGTTTATGATGCGGGTGATATTGTCTTTATGGACAGACTGCTGACATTCATGGAGATGAAAAACGGTCTGGAGCCGGGAAAGCTGTGTCTGGCCCCGCTGATTGAAACCACGGGGGCCCTGGCAAATGTGCAGGAGATTGCATGTGCCAGTCCCCGTCTGGCGGCGCTGTGTTTCGGCGGGGAAGATTATCTGAATGACCTGGGAAGCGTGTATACTTACCAGGCGTCCGCCCTGGTGGTGCCCAGGGCCCTGATTGCCAATGCGGCCCGTTCCGCGGGCCTGCTTCCCATTGACACGCCCTATGTGGATATTGCCGACCTGGAAGGATTTGAAAAGGCAGAACGGCGGGCTTATGAAAACGGGTACGCGGGCTGCCTTGTGCTGAATCCCGGTCAGATAGAAGCGGCAAACCGCGCGTTTTCCCCGGACGGGGATAAGGTGGCCTATTCCAGAAGGGTAATAGAGGCCGTGAGGGCGTCGGAAAAAGAGAAAGGTTCCAGCGTTGTGATGCTGGACGGGGGCATGGTGGGGCCGCCCATGAGAAAGAGGGCGGAAGCCGTGCTCAGGCAGATGGAAATGATCGAAAAAAGAATGTAGCCGGGGGGCAGGAAACTATGAATATTCCGTTTTTATCATTAAAAGACGTCAATGGGCGGTACATGGAAGAGATACAGAGGGCTGCTGCCGGCGCCCTGGACAGCGGCTGGTATCTGCAGGGAAAGGAAAATGCCGGGTTTGAGGAGGCTTATGGTAGTTACATAGGCTCCGGGCATTGTGTGGGGGTTGCCAACGGCCTTGATGCCCTTACACTGATTTTGCGCGCCTATCTGGAACTGGGGGCGCTCAGACCGGGGGACGAGGTTATCGTTCCGGCCAATACCTATATCGCCACCATTCTGGCAGTCTCGGAAAACGGACTGAAACCGGTTCTTGTGGAACCGGATATCAGGACATACCAGATTGACGAAAAAAAGCTGGAGGCCGCTGTTTCTGCCAGGACCAAAGCCGTGATGATTGTCCATTTATACGGAAAATGCGCATATACGGAGACCATCGGCCGAATATGCAGGGAAAGGGGACTGCTTTTGATAGAAGACAACGCCCAGGCACACGGATGCATGTACCGGGGACGCAGAACGGGAAGCCTGGGAAATGCGGCCGGGCACAGTTTTTATCCGGGAAAAAATCTGGGCGCTCTGGGGGATGCAGGGGCGGTGACAACAGACGATGCGCTTCTGGCAGACACGGTCAGGTCCATTGCCAACTACGGCTCCTGGAAGAAATATATTTTTCAGTACAAGGGACGCAACAGCAGAATGGACGAGATCCAGGCAGCTGTCCTGTCTGTGAAACTGAAGTATCTGGAGGAGGATAATGACAGAAGAATCCATATTGCCGGGATATACATGGATAAAATCACACATCCGGATATCATACTGCCTCCGGCAGGAGAGGGGAAAGATTATGTCTGCCATATTTTCCCGGTGAGGACGAAAGAGAGGGATGCCCTGCAGGCTTATCTTCAGGAATGCGGCATTCAGACGATGATCCATTATCCCGTACCGCCCCACAGGCAAATGGCATATGCAGAGTGGCAGGAAATGGAATTTCCTGTTTCGGAGGAAATCCATGCAACGGAACTGAGCCTTCCCATGGGACCGGCCATGAGGGATGAAGAGGCGGAATATGTTGCGGATGTGCTGAACCGATGGAAGAATGGGTGACAGGGCCGGGGATAAGGAATGGCAGATTCAAAGTGCGGGGAGGAACGGATATGGCGCTGGGAGAGAGGTGTCCGGTTTTAAAATTTGAAGATCTGGGAGACGAGAGGGGGAAGCTGGTTGTCATCGAAGGGGGACAATCGGTTCCGTTTGAGATTAACAGGGTATTCTATATCTATAAATCCGACAAGACAGTAGTCCGGGGGGGCACGCAAACAGGGTATCGGAGTTTGTCCTGATCAATGTTGCCGGGGAAAGTAAAGTCAGGATTACGGATGGAACGGAAGAAATGATAGTGGAATTAAACCGGCCGGGGCTGGGGGTATACATTCCCCGGATGATCTGGAAGGACATGTACGATTTTTCCCCGGATTCCGTGCTGCTTGTACTTGCCAGTACACATTATGACGGTAATGAGTATATCAGAAATTACCAGGAATATATGGAGATTATGGGATGCCGGGGCAGGCAGGGTGAGCCAGGGGGAAGTGCCGCAGTATAAAATACATATTGACAATTTTCTATGTGACACATATAATAACATATAGACAATTATCTATGTGAGGTGATTTTAGAAGATGGACGAAAGAAGAACTGCGGCAATCTTCAAAGCCTTTTGTGATGAAAACCGTATAAGAATTATAAAGTTACTGCGTTCGGGTGAAAAATGTGCCTGTAAGCTGTTGGAAGAAATCAATGTGACACAGCCTACCCTTTCTCACCATATGAAAATACTTTGTGACGCTGAGATTGTTGTTAGCCGCAAGGAAGGAAAATGGATGCATTATTCCATTTCAGAAAAAGGTGTGAAACAGGCAAAGGAATGTTTGGAACAGTTGACAACACTCGGTATGGAATGTGAAAACAAGTCGTGCTGTGAAAAGTGAGGAAGTTTATAGATTTCTTTTCCGCACGGCTTATAAATTTCACAATATATAGATATATTTCAATATAACTATATGAAAGGAGCTTAGTGTGAAAAATAAATTTTTCACACGCAAAT
>CAJTLR010000081.1:4471-16252 GCA_910577185.1 uncultured Acetatifactor sp. | reverse complement strand
AAAAATAGGTTCTGAAAGCCCCATGAAATAAGGGCTGAAGATTCCGAGAAGTTATAAAACCAATCAGGAGGAATTAAGATGCAAAACGAGTACGAGATCAAAAAAGAGATTTGTGACATTGGCAGGAGAATTTACAACAGAAATATGGTTGCCGCAAACGATGGCAATATTTCCGTGAAGCTTGGCGACAATGAATTTCTGTGCACCCCCACCGGCGTATCCAAGGGTTTTATGACGCCGGAATATATCTGTAAGGTGGATGCCCAGGGCAATGTGATCCAGGCCAACGGCAATTTCAAGCCTTCAAGCGAGATCAAGATGCATATGAGAGTCTATCAGGAGAGACCCGATGTGAGAAGCGTGGTTCACGCACATCCCGTTTATGCCACCAGCTTTGCCATTGCCGGCATTCCCCTGACCCAGCCCATTATGCCGGAGGCAGTGATCGCTCTGGGCTGTGTGCCCATCGCAAAATACGGCAGACCTTCCACCATGGAGATTCCCGATGCGGTTTCCGAGTATGTACAGCATTTTGACGCGGTGCTTCTGGAGAACCACGGCGCCCTGACCTATTCCGATTCCCTGCTTGCGGCTTATCTGAAGATGGAATCCGTGGAATTTTATGCACAGCTTCTGTATCAGTCCAGAATGCTGGGCGGGCCCAAGGAGTTCACACCCCAGCAGGTGGAAGACCTGTATGAGATCAGAAGACAGTTCGGCATGAAGGGACGTCATCCGGCAAATCTGTGTCCCAATGCAAAGGCCGGAAAGCCCAGCTGCCACACCTGCGGCGGCGGATGCGGAAGCGGCAGTAAGGGCGCAGGCAATGTGTCCGCGGACACTGTGGCAGAGATTACCAGAAAGGTGCTGGAGCAGTTAGGCAGATAAATTCCGGACCGGAGAATGCCGTGGACAGGCCTTTTTGAGAAAGCGGCAGTAGTGAAGAAGACCATTCACAGTGAAGAAGATCTTTCACAAAATAGTCACTCACGGTATTTCGGAGGGATCTGTAATGGAAAACAGAGAGATAGAGGCCATTGTACGTGAAATCTTAAAAAAAGTTCCCGGACAGCCGGGAAGCCAGGACGCTTCGGCAGGGGGTACCGGATCCGGCCCATTGGCCGGCGGGCTGGTGCCTGCCAACGGCGGGCGCACGCACGTTACCATGCCTCTGGCCCTGGCGGTGAAGCTGATTGAAAAAGTGGAGGCGAAAGCGGCAGAGTGGGACATGCATGTGGTGACAGCGGTCTCTGACGCGGCCGGAAGGCCCGTGGCAGTGCACTGCATGGACGGCGCCTACATGGGAAGCTTTGACGTGGCGCTGAACAAGACCTATACGGCGATTGCTTTCCAGATGTCCACCCACCGGCTGGGTAGCCTGAGCCGGCCTGGGGAAAGCCTGTACGGCATACAGTATACCAATGGGGGCAGAATCGTTATTTTCGGCGGCGGGGAGATCCTGAAGCAGAATGAAGTGATCATAGGGGCCCTGGGGGTCAGCGGCGGGAGCGCCGAACAGGACACGGCGCTGGCCGCCTATGGGAAACGTATATTGGAATCAGGCGCACTGGAATCTAAACAGGAGGTAGCAAAGTGCTTGTAAACGAGAACCTGGTACAGGATATTGTACAGGAGGTTGTGGCGAAGATGCAGATTGCGGAGTCCGCAGGCGGGAAGCATGGTATTTTCACGGATATGAACGATGCCATTGCAGCCGCAAAAGCATCCCAGCAGATCATCCGCAGAATGTCCCTGGACCAGAGAGAACAGATTATCAGCAATATCCGCAGGAGAACCCATGAGAATGCGGAAATCATTGCCAGGATGGGTGTCAATGAGACCGGCATGGGCAATGTGGGGCATAAGATATTAAAACATCACCTGGTGGCGGACAAGACACCGGGAACGGAAGATCTGACCACGACGGCATGGTCCGGGGACAGGGGACTGACCCTGATCGAGATGGGACCCTTCGGGGTTATCGGGGCCATCACTCCCTGCACCAATCCCAGCGAGACCGTGATCTGTAATTCCATCGGAATGATCGCGGCAGGCAACACGGTGGTGTTCAATCCCCATCCCCAGGCAATCAAGACTTCCATTTTTGCACTGAACATGATCAATGAGGCGTCCCTGGAGGCAGGCGGGCCGGACAATGTGGCCTGCACGGTGGATAACCCCACTCTGGAGAGCAGCAATATCATGATGAAACATAAGGACATCCCTTTAGTGGTGGCAACGGGGGGCCCCGGCGTGGTGACGGCGGTGCTTTCCTCCGGCAAGAGAGGGATAGGCGCAGGGGCGGGAAATCCCCCTGCCGTGGTGGACGAAACGGCAGACATCCGGAAGGCTGCGGCAGACATTGTCAACGGATGTACCTTTGACAATAATCTTCCCTGTATCGCGGAGAAAGAGATTGTGGCGGTGGAATCCATTGCGGACGAACTGATGCACTATATGATATCCGAGCAGGGCTGTTACCTGATTTCCAAAGAGGAGCAGGACAGGCTCACGGCAACGGTTCTGACGCCCAGGGGGCTGAACCGCAAATGCGTGGGCAGGGATGCCAGAACACTGCTGGGCATGATCGGGGTGACGGTTCCCGACAATATCCGCTGTATTGTGTTTGAAGGACCCAAAGAGCATCCTCTGATTGCGGAGGAGCTGATGATGCCCATACTGGGCATGGTCAGGGCAAAGGATATTGACGATGCCATTGAGAAGGCCGTGTGGCTGGAGCATGGCAACCGTCATTCCGCCCATATTCATTCCAAGAACATAGATAATATCACAAAATATGCCAGGGAGATTGATACGGCCATTCTGGTGAAAAACGCGCCTTCCTATGCGGCGCTGGGCTTTGGCGGGGAGGGCTATTGTACCTTTACCATTGCCAGCCGTACCGGGGAGGGCCTGACAAGCACCAAATCTTTTACCAAGAGCAGACGGTGCGTCATGTCCGACAGTTTGTGCATCCGCTGAAAAGGGCGGGGAACTGGGGAAAGGATGTCTCCCGGGGCCCGAAAAATCCGGCGGGAGTCCGGAACGGGTTTTCAGGGCGGCAGACAGACTGGTAAACAGTATAAAGACAGGTCAGGGATATGTTATTCCTCGGGTCTGTTGGAGAGGAGAGTAAAATGGCTGATACAGCACAGATAGAGGAGATTGTGAAACAGGTGCTCGCCAGTATGTCAGGCATGGGCAGCGCGTCCGGCGGGGAGAACCGTACGGCGGGAGGCTCCATACCGAAGACGGCACATGTGGCAATGCTCACTGGTCTGGAACACTTTGACGTAAAGGAATTTCCCATGCCGGAAGTGGGCGACGGAGATATACTGGTAAAGGTGGAAGGATGCGGCGTCTGCGGGACGGATGCCCATGAATTTAAAAGAGATCCTTTCGGACTGATTCCCGTGGCCCTTGGACACGAGGGCACGGGCGAGATCGTGAAGATGGGAAAGAATGTGAAAAAAGACAGCGCCGGCAAGGATCTGAAGGTGGGTGACAAGGTGGTTACCTGCATGATTTTCAAGGATAATCCGGATATCACCATGTTTGATTTAAATAAGCAGAACGTGGGGGGCGCGGATGTGTACGGGCTTCTTCCCGATGACGATATTCATCTCAACGGATGGTTTTCCGATTACATTCTGATCAGGGGAGGTTCCACGGTATTCAATGTCAGTGACCTGGATTTGTACTCCAGGGTGCTGATCGAGCCCTGCGCGGTGCTGATTCACGCGGTGGAGAGGGCAAAGAGCACGGGAATCCTGCGGTTTAACAGCAGGGTGGTGGTACAGGGATGCGGCCCCATAGGCCTGATCTGTATTGCAATTCTGCGGACCATGGGCATCAATAAGATTGTGGCAGTGGACGGGGAGCAGAAGCGCCTGGATTTCGCCAAAGAACTGGGGGCTTCCGACTCCGTGAATTTCAAGGAGCACAAGGGAATTGAGGCACTGGCGGCAGCCGTGCAGGAAAAGTGCGACGGACATCTGGCAGACTTTGCCTTCCAGTGTACAGGGTCTCCCGCGGGACATTCCAATATCTATAAGTTTATCCGCAACGGTGGTGGACTTTGCGAACTGGGATTTTTCATCAACGGCGGCGATGCCACCATCAACCCACATTTTGACATCTGTTCCAAGGAGATTACCACGGTGGGTTCCTGGGTATACACGCTGCGGGATTACGCAACCACTTTTGATTTCCTGAAGAGTGCGAAAAAGCTGGGTCTTCCCATGGACAAGCTGATTACACATACTTATCCGCTGGAGGAAATCAATGAGGCGCTGAAAACAAATCTGGCGATGAAGGGACTGAAGATCGCCATTATCAATCAGTAGCCATTTGGCGCCGGAAGACGCTTTTTAGTCACCGCCGTAAGGGAAAAGGCAATGTTTTCCCGGCGGGAACAGACGCAATTCCGGATGACATGCAGGAGTGGCGGGAAATTATGGAACCCCGGATTTGACAGGAAAAGGGAGTTCAGGGGAAGAGAGGATTTTCCATGGAAGAAAAGATTTCTACGGAAGAAAGACGTTCTGCGGAAGAGGCGGTGGGACTTCTGGAGGTATTCGGACTGACATGCGCGTTTCTTGCGGCCGACGCGGGCTGTAAGGCGGCTGATGTCAGACTGGAAACTTTTGATAAAAACAAACCTGCGAACGCGGATTCACTGCCGGTGCCGCTGCTGGTGACAGTGAAGTTCCGGGGAAGCGTAGCGGCGGTGGAAGCTGCCATGGAGGCAGGGGAAGCCGTGGCAAAATCACTCACCGGTGTGGTGCAGCGGCATATCATTGCAAGACCCACCACAGATACGGAAAAGATGTTGAAGGTGAGCGCTTTCGACAAAAACTGATGTGAAATAAGAACTGATGTGTACGGGAGGAAGAGCCCGGGGGAAAGGAGATCATTTATGGCACAGGAAGCATTGGGAATGGTAGAGACAAGAGGCCTGACAGCGGCTATTGAAGCTGCGGACGCAATGACCAAATCGGCGGAGGTAAGCCTGGTGGGCACAGAGAAAATCGGTTCCGGTCTGGTGACGGTTATGGTTCGCGGCGACGTAGGCGCGGTGAAGGCTTCCGTAGAGAGCGGTTCCGCAGCTGCAAGCAGGCTGGGTGAGCTGGTGGCGGCGCATGTCATTCCCAGACCCCATTCGGATGTGGAAAAGATTCTGCCCAGAATATAGCTGCGGTTTTATGACCGATTGCATTATTAGAAAAGGAGCCGGAAAATGAGCAATATATCATTAGGCTTTATCGAAATTTCAGGCGTGGTGGCTGCGGTGGACGCACTGGACATCATGTGTAAGACATCCGGCGTGGAACTGGCCACATGGGAGCGGAAACTGGGCGGCAGGCTTGTCACCATCATTGTGAAAGGCGATGTGGCATCTGTCACGGAGGCTGTGGAGACTGCGGCCCAAAAGGCCATAAAAAAGCCGGCGGCCAGCGGCGTCATTGCCAATCCGCATGAAGAGATTCTGCGGCTGGTGCGTCTCAGTGCAAGCCGGTTTATGGACAAGAGTCTCGTGAGCACGCTTGATGCACGGACAATCCAGGAAGTATAAAAGAGTCCCGACGGAAGCCCGGGGAAGAACGTTGCGGATGCGAAGGAAGCAGCCGTAACGGGACTTCCAGGGGGCAGATAGGCAGGGACGGAACGAAAACAGTCCCGGAAGGAAAGCCTGAAACAACCGGGCGGAAATTGTGGGGACGAAACGAAAACAGTCCCGGAACGAAAGCCCGGAACAACCGGGCAGAAAGTATGGGGACGAAACGAAAACAGTCCCGGAAGGAAAGCCTGAAGCAAACGGGCGGAAATTGTGGGGACGAAACGAAAACAGCCCTGGAATGAAAGCCTGAAACAACCGGGCGGACATGGGGACGAAACAAAAATCAGGAGGAAAAGAAATGGCACAGGAAGCATTAGGAATGGTGGAAACAAGAGGTCTGGTAGCTGCAATCGAGGCTGCGGACGCAATGTGCAAGGCTGCAAACGTGAGCCTGGTGGGCACAGAGAAGATCGGTTCCGGTCTGGTAACAGTTATGGTGCGCGGCGACGTAGGAGCCGTAAAATCATCCGTGGAAGCCGGCGCATCCAGCGCGTCCAGACTGGGCGAACTGGTGGCAACCCATGTCATCCCCAGGCCTCATAATGATGTGGAAATGATTCTTCCCAAAGTGAAGGCATAAAGGTCCGGGAGAATGCGGATGCCTGCGGGGCAGAGACACCATTGTCAAAACGTCAGGCGGTATCCGCTGAACCGGAGTTGCCAGGAGCCTGGCAAAATGGAGGAATGACATGGAACAGCAGACTGTTGAAATGATCACACAGATGGTTCTTCAGACTATCAGTAAGATGGAAGAGAAGACGGGGGGCTATCAGGTGCCCGTGGGTGTGTCCGCAAGGCATATTCACCTGACCCAGGAACATGTGGAAACACTGTTTGGAGAGGGTTACCGTCTCACAAAAAAGAAAGATCTCATGGGCGGGCAGTATGCCTGCAATGAGACCGTCACCGTGGTGGGAATAAAACTGCGGGCCATTGAGAACGTGAGGGTCTTAGGTCCTGTCAGAAAGGCTTCCCAGCTGGAAATTTCGGCCACGGACGCCATGAAGCTTGGCGTAGCCGCCCCGATCCGGGAATCCGGCAATGTGGCGGGGAGCGCGCCGGTGGCAGTCGTAGGGCCCAAGGGGGTTATTTACCTGAAAGAAGGCTGTATTATTGCCATGCGTCATATTCACATGTCTCCTGCAGACGCCATGGCGGCGGGTGTGCGGGATGGTGATATCGTATCCGTGAAGGCAGACAATGAGAGAGGAACTGTCTTTAACCAGGTGAAGATCCGTGTCAATGACAGTTTTACGCTGGAGATGCATATTGATACGGATGAGGCAAATGCCAGCAAGATCCGGACGGGCGATAAAGTGACGATTATTTAACAAAATTACGATTTGTATATCAAAGGTACAATTGTAATTATGACGGGGGAGGGGCGGGAGTGACATCACAAGAAAAAACAACAGGGAAATCCCGTCCTTTCCTCCAGTCATAGAAAACGGCATGGGAAACGGTGCCTGCCAGAGCGTGTTTGAAAATTTGCTTCCATCATCCGCACCATATTCGCAGCGGTATATTCGCCCGGATTCAGTCAGCACAGCCAGTTATGTGTCTTTCATCTGGTATGGGGGCGCAAAGTGCAGGGCGATTCGGAGGAAGGCAATTTTCAAATATGTTGTGGAGTGCGGCCGAATCTGGTTATGACAGGGGCGGAAGCAGTAAAAATATCAGGATACGGTAGTAACGCTTCGGGGAGGAAAGAAAGCCACTGATGCGGTTACATGACGGAACCGGAATGGGGGATATAGGCCATGATTGTAGGGAAGGTAGTGGGGAGTATTGTTTCCACCCGTAAGAGTGAAAATCTGATCGGAAACAAATTTATGATAGTGGAGCCGCTGAAAGAAATGACAGCCGGGGCTGCGCGTTTTGTGGCCATTGACAATATTGGCGCGGGTATCGGGGAGACGGTGCTGGTGGCAACCGGAAGCGCCGCCCGTGTGGGCATGGAGAATGCCCCCGTGGATGCCGCAATCGTGGGAATCGTGGATGAGAATTGAAAATTCACATTTTTACGGGGCAGGAGGGCTGCCCGCGGTTTCAGGTAACAGCAGATAGTTTGCGGAAGAACAGTGCCGGTTGGGAAACTTTGGAACCACAGGGAATTTGCGGGGGCTGCTTAGGGGAGAGTATGGTATGGAGATGCAGAATTTGAAACAGATTTTGCGGGAAAACGGAATTGTGGGCGCCGGCGGGGCGGGTTTTCCCACTTATGCGAAGCTGGATGAACGGGCAGAGATTATTCTGATGAACTGCGCCGAATGTGAGCCGCTGCTGAAGCTTCACAGGCAGCTGCTGGAACAGCGCGCGGAAGAGATCCTGAGAACCTTTGACAGAATTGCCTGCTGTGTGGGTGCGGGGGAAGCTGTCATTGGCATTAAGCGAGAATACAGGGACGCCGTAAAGGCGATTGAAAGATACATAGATGCGTATCCCCATATGCGCGTGCAGCTTCTGGACAGCGCATATCCCATGGGGGACGAGGTGGTGCTGATTTATGAGGCCACGGGAAGGGTGATTCGTCCCGGAGGCCTGCCCATTGAAGAGGGTGTGGCAGTTTTTAATGTGGAGACTGTCTATAATGTATACCGGGCCCTGGAACTGCAGACGCCGGTGGTGGACAAGCTGGTTTCGGTAGTGGGGGAAGTGGTGCAGCCGGTGACGGTGCGGGTTCCCATCGGTGCCAGCATCCGGGATGTGGTGGCTTATGCGGGGGAAATTACCGTAAAAAATCCCGCGTACCTGATCGGGGGCCCCATGATGGGCAACCTGGAGGATGAGACGGCAGTAGTGACCAAGACTATCAACGCCGTGATTGTACTGGACAAAAATCATACGCTGGTACAGCGCAAAAACCGGAATCCGGCAATCGACCTGAAAAGGGCGGCATCTTCCTGCTGTCAGTGCGAAACTTGTACAAGCTTATGTCCCCGTCATGCCCTGGGACATCCCATTGAGCCGCACAAGTTTATGCGCAGCGCCGCAAACAAGGATTTTCAGGATACGAACGTGTTTTTAAATACATTTTTCTGCAGTTCCTGCGGACTATGCGAGAATTTTTCCTGTCCCCAGGGGCTGGCACCCAGAAGCCTGATTGCAGACTATAAAATGGGACTGCGCAGGGCAGGCGTGAAGCCGCCTTCCGGAGTGGTGCCGGCACCGGTAAAAAAAGACCGGAATTACCGCAAGGCGCCGGAGGAGAGGCTGGAGGCCAGACTGGGACTGGCAAAATACAATGTGGATGCCCCCCTGCAGCCGGATGAATACTGGAAAAGGGACCGGAGGATTCACAAAGTAAAAATAATGCTCAGCCAGCATATCGGGGCAGCGGCCATACCCATTGTGGAAAAAGGTGCCGCGGTAAAAACGGGGGAATGCATCGGGGCGCCGGCAGAGGCCCTGAGCGTGGGAATTCACGCTTCCCTGGATGGCATTGTGCGGGAAGTCACGGACAAATACATCATCATCTCCGAATAAATATAAGATGAAGACTGGAAAATGTGTATAAGTAGGAAGTTTCTCTATCTGGGGAAAGGTGTGTAGAAGAGGACGAAGCGGAACTGGAAATCAGCGAAGTCCTCAGAGACACACAGATAGAGAAACGAAGGGGGAAGACCCCGGAAGTTTCTCTATCTAGGGAAAGGTGTGTAGAAGAGGACGAAGCGGAACTGGAAATCAGCGAAGTCCTCAGAGACACACAGATAGAGAAACGAAGGGGGAAGACCCCGGAAGTTTCTCTATCTAGGGAAAGGTGTGTAGAAGAGGACGAAGCGGAACTGGAATAGGAGGCAGCCATGGGCAAAGCTTTGGGAATGATAGAATTTAAGACGGTTTCGGCAGGCGTGACGGCGGCAGACGCCATGGTCAAGACAGCCACGGTGGAACTCATAGAGGCCCAGACCGTCTGCCCCGGAAAATACATAGCGCTGATCACGGGAGACTTAAGCGCGGTAGATGCCGCGGTGGAAACGGCAAAAGTGCAGTATGGGGAGCAGCTGATCGACAGTTTTGTGCTGGGAAATCCGCATGAGGGTATTTTTCCGGCCATTTACGGCACCACCCATGTGGAACATATCAGTTCCCTGGGCATACTGGAAACATTTGACGCGGCCGCGATTATTGTGGCTGCGGATGTGGCGGCCAAGACCGCTGATGTGGAATTGATTGAACTGCGCATTGCAAAAGGAATGTGCGGTAAATCGTACGTATTCTTGTGCGGGGAAGTATCCGCAGTGGACGCCGCTATTTCCAGGGCAAAGGCCAGTGTGGCCCAGGGAGGCATGTATCTGGATTCCGCTGTCATAGCCCATCCTGATCCACAGATCTGCAAGTCTATTTTATAAATGGAATCTGTTTTTTCCGGGAAAGATGTGTAAGGGTTCCGGGCGAAAGGCTTTTTTGTATGTGGGCAGATTCCCGTATAAAAGCAAAAAATGCAAAAGAATATGGAAACGTGTAGCTTATGGGAAGTATATGTTTTGCTTCCTAAGATGTAATTCCGAGATTTTACAGATAAGTAAACGAAAAACCGACAGCGGGAAGAGGACATGAGAAGGAGTGGAAACATATGCTGGCAGTAGAACGCAGGAATCTGATCTTGGAAAAGTTACAGGATGAACGGAAGGTGGTAGTCAGTGAGCTGAGTACCTTATTTGACGTGTCCGAGGAAACCATACGGCGGGATTTGGATAAACTGGATCAGCAGGGACTGGCCATCAAAAGCTACGGTGGTGCCGTGCTGAATGAAAATGCCGGCCTGGATATGCCTTTCAATGTGAGGAAAAAGAGAAATACAAGGGGAAAGCAGGAAATTGCCGAGCTGGTAAGCGGCCTGATCCAGGAAGGGGAACACATCATTGTGGATCCCAGTACCACTGCGGTTGCCATTGTGAAAGCTCTGAAGAGCAGAAAAAAGCTGACGGTGATCACCAGTTCCATAGAGGTGCTGGTGGAGCTCTCTGATGTAACCGGCTGGGATATTATCTGCACGGGAGGAACCCTGAAGGACAATTATCTTACGCTGGTGGGGTCCCGGGCCACGGAAGTGATCAATTCCTTTTATGCGGACAAGGTGATTTTGTCCTGCAAGGGCATTGACCTGGAAAGAGGGATCACGGATGCTAATGAGATGCTTTCCCAACTGAAACAGACCATGCTCCGGTCCGCAAAACAGCGCATTGTGGCAGCAGATTATACGAAATTCGGAAATGTTGCATTTTCTCGTATCTGTGAACTTTGTGACATTGATATGGTGGTGACGGATAGGAAGCCTGACCGGGAATGGATGGACTATTTTGCGGAGAAAGGAATAGAATGTCTCTATGGCGAAGATCATAGCTTTTGCGAATAATAAGGGAGGCAGCGGAAAAACCACTACCTGCGCCAATGTTGGGTATGCATTGTCCCTGCTGGGGAGAAAAGTGCTTTTGCTGGATGGCGATATGCAGATGAACCTGACCCTCTCCTTTTTTCCGGAGGATAAGGTGCTGGAGTTTGCCTCCGGGGATCGCAATCTTTACACTGCCGTTAAGACAGAAGAGGATTTGACAGATTTTGTGGTGCATTCTCCCTACGAAGGGCTGGACCTGATTCCGGCATCCACTCTGATGAGCGGCATGGAATATGAGCTTTACAAAAAAACGGACAGAGAGTATATTTTGTCCCGGATGCTGGCAGGATGGAAGGAAGCGGATTCTTATGATTACATTCTGATAGATGCGCCGCCAACGATGGGGGGCTGGGTCATGAATATTTTATGTGCTTCCGATTATGTAATCCTTCCGGTGGAAGCCAGCCCCTGGGGATTATTCGGCGTGGCCAATATGTTTGAATTTCTGGACAGTGTAAGGAACATAACACCGGGTCTGACCCTTCTGGGAGTGGTGATCACCAAGATGGATGCCCGGAAAAATTACGGCAGGCAGACGATGGAGGTGCTGCAACAGTTTGAGGAAGTGAGGGTCTTTGACAGCATTATCAGGGTAGACAGCGAAATTGAGTGGGCACAGGACAATTCCCGGCCGGTGATGGCATACAAAAAATCGGCCAGGAGCGCAGGGGAATATCTGGAGCTGGCAAAGGAGGTAGAAAAGTATGTCCGTGGGAGAAGGTAGTATCAGAAGGGCCGCCAGAATGGCGGGCGCCGCAAGGGA
>CAJTLR010000081.1:0-4454 GCA_910577185.1 uncultured Acetatifactor sp. | reverse complement strand
GCTGCCGCAGAGGAAAAGAGACAAAAAAACGCAGGTGAACCGGAAGAAAAGTCCGGGGAAGAACCAAAAACAGATAAGCCCGCTGGGAAGCCTGAAAAGGAAAGGGAAGAACTGAAGAAAGAACCAAAAACAGAGAAGTCTGCCGGGAAGCCTGAAAAGGAAAGGGAAGAACCGAAGGAAGAACCAAAAACAGAGAAGTCTGCCGGGAAGTCTGAAAAGGAAAGGGAAGAACCGAAGGAAGAACCAAAAACAGATAAGCCCGCCGGGAAGAAGGTAAGAGGAAAAACAGCGGAATTGAAAGCGGACGGGAAAAAGGCAAAAGGAAAGACGGCAGGTAAGTCCCGGGAAGAAAAGTCTGCCCGGAAGAAATCGCCGGAGAAGAAGGCCGGAAAGAAAGTGTCCGTGGAAAAAAAGAAAGCTTCCGGTAAAAATACGTATGAGGCGTACGGAATCGGTCAGCAGCTGCCGACCCATCTGTTATGACAGGGGACAGTGTGGCAGAATATCCGGGGATTTTTGTCGGGAATAAGGGGGAGCGGAACCGGCCTTTCAGCCCAGGAGGCAGGCGGCAGGATTCTGTGCGGATGTCTGCTGCCCGGGATGCTTCTGACGGCAGGTATCTGTTTTCCGGCAGGGAGGATTGCGCGGTAAAACGGATACCTGCAAATAAAAAACCGATTTTTTCTGTTAATATTTCGTAGTTGTTCAGTTGCGGACCGAATGTATATCCCGAATATACATCAATATGCAGATGACGGATAATGTGGCTTCAACAACGGGCTGTGCTGCAATGACGCCATTCAGCTTCCAAAAATAATTTAAAATGATGACTCCCGGAATAAATAGGACGGCATTTCTCAGAACCGTAATGGTTAATGATTTGAATGCTTTTCCCAATGCCTGAAAATAGCTGGTGGTCATATTGATCACACCGGGCAGGGGTGCCGACAGACAAAGGATTTTCAAAAAGTATGCGGTTTGTTCTATCAAAGCTTCATCCTGCAGGAACATAGCGGCAAGGAACTTTCCAAAAAGTATAAAGAGAGCCGTGAGTATGGCACCCATAAGAATTCCATAGAGCATCGTATATTTTACGATATCAGCCATTCTTTTTTTCTCATTTCCCCCATAGCAATAGCCCACCAAGGGAGCAACACCCTGCGATAATCCCACTGACAGTAAAATCGGAACCATGTCAAGTTTATATGCAATTCCATAAGAAGCCACTGCGTTGGAACCGTAGATACCGATATAGTTGTTAAGTACAATATTGGAGACACTCATAAGCACTGTAATGAGGGCTCCGGGAATACCGATGCCAATGACATTACGGACCATGGATGTATTTGGTGAAAAATGCCCGGGTGCGAGTGGTACTAACGGATTTCCCTTGTGTTCTTCGCAAATCATGCAGACGATGTAATATACAGTGGCGCATACAAATCCTAAAGACGTTGCAAGCGCGGCGCCTGCTGTCCCCCAGCCCAGGACAGCGATAAAAATATAATCCAGTACCATATTGATGATATTTCCAAGTACCAGTCCAATCGTACCTTCCCGGATCAGTCCAACCGAACGGAACAGATGAACGAATCCATTTGCCAGCATAATGAAAGGAGCGCCCATAAAAATCCATTTCAGATAATCACAGGTATAAGCAATATTGTCCGGATCCGCGCCGGATATTTCTGCCATCGGCTGCAAAAATGCCAGTCCCAGAACAAGTGTAATCATGCCTGCAACTGCCATTGTATATACACAGAAATTTACTGTTGTGCCGGCCTCGTCTTTCTTTTCTTCACCCAGTAATCTGGCAATTACACTGCTGCCGCCCATTCCGAAAATACTGGCGATGGACATAATAATAAGCAGTATTGGCGCGCACAGTGTTACCGCTGCAATCATTGCGGGATCTTTTGTCAGAGAAACAAAAAACGTGTCGGCAATGTTATAAATCAGTGTAGTAAGCTGTCCCAGCATGGCAGGCAAACCAACTCTCATAATTGCCC
Source organism: uncultured Acetatifactor sp. (assembly GCA_910577185.1). Taxonomy (GTDB): domain Bacteria; phylum Bacillota; class Clostridia; order Lachnospirales; family Lachnospiraceae; genus Acetatifactor. The sequence continues at coordinate 2,445 of CAJTLR010000081.1, read as the reverse complement.
TGGAAAGATTTTTTTCTTCAAAAACGGATGTCATATTTTCTTTTCCTTTCTTGCATTTTTTTCATTATACTGTATAATAAATCCAAGGAACAAGACATATGTCCGGTTGGAGGATTTTATGGAAAGAATATATGATAAAAAGGAAGTTGCAGCCTATATTGCCAAAAGTAAATATTATACTGTACTTGACTCGCTAAATGTGGATTTTTATCTGATGAGATATGAAAAAGGCGAATTGGTGAGTTCTCCTTTTCAGAATGAATTATTATTCCAGATTGTGGAACAGGGTTCTTTAAATATCTATTTTATTCGCAATGATGGCACACGATATTCCCTTTCCAGCGGAACGACAGATTACTTTCTCGGAGATATGGACATCTTTTATCCCAAAAGCAGCAATATTTATGCGGAAGCCGCCGAAAGCCTGACATGTATTTCTTTTTCCATTGAAAAATACAGGGAAATGCTGTTTTCCAACAGTGAATTTCTCGTGCTGATCTGCAACAGTCTTTCGGCCAAAATCGGGGCAATGACTACGATAGATGCCGCCCCTGCATCCCTTACGGAACGGGTTATATTTTACATGAGGTACAAATGCAGCGACCAGACATTAAAAGGAATAGAGCAGGCTGCTTTTCATCTTCACTGCAGTGCAAGACAACTTCAGAGAATTCTGAATCAGGGTGAAGTTTCAGGATGGGTCAAAAAGCTGGGAAAAGGGACATATAGGCTGATATAAAGTAAGTGATATTTAGTCAGGAAATCTGCTGCGCCACTTCTTCCCGGACCTTGTGCCGCTGCATAGGACAAGGCGGTCTTGCTATTCTCATGTTGGGATAGTATAATAGAAACAGGCAGGAAAGGAAACAATACGATATGGCAAGGAATCAACGGAATCTAAAGCCGGATATCATACTGAAGAACTACTGGCGTGACAATGCGCGCTTTGCTGACCTCTTTAATGCGGTTCTGTTCCAGGGAGAGCAGGTGATACAGCCCCATGAACTGGAGGATCTGGATACGGAGAGTTCCACCATATTGGAGCATAAAAAGCATGCAGAGGGAATCACTGCATCCAGGGACAACATAAAAATAAGGAAGAAATCCACCGCATACGGGATAGAGTTTGTAATGTTAGGGAACGAGTCACAAGAGTATATCGACTACGCCATGCCAATGAGGGTGATGGGTTATGACTATAGTGCCTACAAAAAGCAGTATGACAGCAATGCCGCAAAGTATAAAAAGGCAGAAGGTATGGAAGAGGATGAATACCTGTCCAGAATGAAACGTACGGATAGATTTATGCCCGTGATTACGGTGACTGTGTATTATGGAAAGAAACCCTGGGACGGGGCAGCGAGTCTGCACGACATGTTGAATATTCCGGAGGCGTTAAGGAAGTATGTGAACGACTATCGGATGCTGTTGGTGGAGGCGAGAAAGAACAACCTTGTGCTGCACAATATGAACAATGTAGACCTTTTTAATCTTCTGGAGATTCTGTTGGACAGCAGCCGTCCTGCAGGTGAGATTCGAAGCAGGGCAATCGGATACACGAAAGAACGCCAGGTGGATAAAGCTGTCATTCTGACAGCCGCAGGAGCGTTGAACAATCAGATTGACTACAATGCACTGGAACAGAAAGGAGATGTGAATATGTTTACTGTATTTGAAGAGACCAGGATAGAAGGCAGAGCGGAAGAGATTATCGAGACAGGCCATGAGTTTGGCCTGTCCGATGATGATATTCTGGGAAGACTGCAGAAAAAACTGGACATTTCCCCGGAGATGGCACAGAGATATTTCAGGGAGTTTGGAAAAAGGACTGTATAGGCCGGGGGATTTTCCCAGAGGAAATGTAGGAAGCACTTTCCGGAAAGGGAAGTTGCAGATAACAGAAAGGAATTTGCTGGCAGCGGACAGACAGAGAATGTATTACAGGCTGTGAGCGCACAGGCGCAGTAAAATAAAAAAGGTAGCTGATTTTCTGTTAAGATAATCGCTACCGCAAATAAAAAATATGAAGTTATAGACGTGATATTGCTTTTAAAGCAGCTTGTCATTTTGCAAAATAATATAAGTTCCAATTTGCTCATTGTATTTTGAATAATCTAAATTCATCATGTTATATAAATATTGCTTTACTTCATCGGTAGAAGAAAATTTTGCTGCCGAATAGGGAGATTCCGGATTGGTTTTTTCAAACAGCAAATATCCATTCTCTGTTTCGATCAAAGTGGCAGCATGTGAAGCGCATATTCTGTCACCGCTTTGCGTCCAAAAGGTAATGAAAGAAAACGCACTGTCTTTGAAGGAAATTTCCTGCTCATTCCATTTTTCCTGAATGGCCTGCAGCATTTCCTGTTCGCTGCATTGCTCTGTAATGTGAACCGGATTAAACAGGGTAAAATATGCTGCCTGTATATCTTGACTCCAGTCAAT